>JAUMVH010000120.1 GCA_030530245.1 Ruminococcus sp. | reverse complement strand
AAGGCTAAGAAGGGCGACTGGATCAAGGTCAGCGGCGTTGACCTCAGCAAGGGCGTTTCTTCTATCACAGTCAAGGGCAGCGGCAACGCAACAGTTAAGTTCTGCGCAGGCTCTGCAACAGGTACTGTACTCGGTTACGGTGAACTCAACGGCAGCGAGAATACTCTTGCAGCTACAGAAAACGACGTAACAGGCGTTAAGGATATCTACATGTTATTCAGCGGCGATTGCGAGTTCGATTACTGGCAGTTCGCATAAGCAAAAACTATCAGGAGCGCAGCTCCGAGACCTCAATGGTTATGACCCGCTGCCGCTGACTGCACTACAGCGGCAGCAGGTTTATAATAATTCCGAACTTTATAATGTAAGGGTAAGGACAAATCAGAATTCAGCCGTGTTTTTTGGGTACACGGCTGTATTTCTTTTATGCGGGATTTGCACGTAACATGGCGGAAAAGTCGTGTAAAGACAAATTTTTGAAAACTTATCAAAATATCCACCAATTCTACATTTTATGAGTTGTAATTATTAACCGTAAGTGATATTATATTAACAGAACAACACAGACGGAATCGCCGTCACAAGTCCCGTTTATGCGAAAACGGGCATTAATTACGAAATCTTCTTAATCATCCCTCATTATGCGGCTTCACACTGTGGCGCCGCATTTTGCTGTCCGTACATATCGGGAATTGGTTTAATGAAAAAAATATCTCCGAAATGTTTGACAAACGGTGACGAGTGTGATATACTATAAAAAAGAAACGGCAGTTTAATGCATAAAAGCTTAAAAGCGTAAAAGTATAAAGTGCGAAAGGATTTGAAAATATGAAGGAAATTTCTAAGCTTATGGACTACAGACCCGATATCAAGGTCATCGACGCTACGCTCCGTGACGGCGGTCTCGTGAACGAGTTCCGCTTCAGCGACGATTTCGTAAAGGCACTGTATAACGCCAACCTCCGCGCGGGCGTTGACTATATGGAGTTCGGCTACAAGGGCGACAGGGAGATGTTCGACGAGAGCAAGTTCGGTCCCTGCAAGTTCTGCGACGACGACTACATCAGGTCTATCGTCGGCGAGAACAACACCGACCTCAAGATAGCGGTAATGGCGGACGTCGGACGCTGCAACTACAAGAACGATATACACGACCGCAGCGAGAGCCCTATCGACCTCGTTCGGGTCGCGACGTACCTCCACCAGATCCCCACGGCTGTGGATATGATCGAGGACGCAAAGAGCAAGGGCTACGAGGTAAGCTGCAATATCATGGCTATCTCGAATGCGCAGGAGACCGACGTCAAGGTGGCACTCGATATCCTCGGAAAGTCGCCTGTTGACACGTTCTACATCGTCGACAGCTTCGGCGCGCTCTACCCCGAGCAGATAGCGCGTATCGCGAGCCTGTACGGCGAGGTCGCCGACAAGTACGGCAAGAAGCTCGGTATGCATGCTCACAACAACCAGCAGCTCGCCTTCGCGAACACCATCGAGGCTGTTGGCGACGGCGTTGATTGGCTCGATGCGACATACGCAGGCATGGGCAGAGGCGCGGGCAACTGCGCAATGGAGCTCCTGCTGGGCTTCCTCAAGAACCCGAAGTACAACGTATACCCCGTTATCCAGTTCATCGAGAAGTATATGCCCGCTATCCGCGAGGCTGGAGCTGTATGGGGCTTCGATTTCCAGTACCTGATGACGGGTCTGCTCAACCAGCACCCGAGAACAGCTATCGAGTTCACAAAGCAGGGCAGAACGGACTACTCCGAGTTCTACAAGGAAATACTCGCACAGGAGTAAGAATTCAGTGTAGGGGCGGACCCACGTGTCCGCCCTTTAGTTTATCAGCATATTGGCGGGACGCCGAGGGCGGCGTCCCCTGCAAAAAATGTGTAGGGGCGAGTTCCGCTCGCCCGCGGTGAATCGGGATTATCGGGCGCACGGAATGCGCCCCTACATAGAAAAGGCGTACCAAATTGGTACGCCTTTGTTTGTATTGATACCGCTTAGTCCAATGTCACGGAGCTATTGTCATCGAGTCCGAGAAGCAGTAGGCGGAGCTTCACAAGGTCGAACATATCGAGCACGCCGTCATAGTCGAGGTCGCCCGCCTGCCAGTTGGGGAGCTCGCGCTCTGCACCGAGAATGTACATCTGAAGCAGTACAAGGTCTGCCACGGTGACCCTTCCGTCGGCTGTGATGTCGCCCATTAATCTTTCCGCAGAAGCGGGAACAGGCTCGAGTATGAACTCCGTGAACTTCGTATCCTTGGGGTCGTACTTCCGCTGGACGATGTCGGCGGCTGGATCGCTCGCATAGTCAGCATAGAAGCACGATTCGTAGTCGGACGAGGAGGTGAGTATCGTGTACGTGCCATTCTTATTGGCGATGAATTTCAGCGATGCGTAGGAGCTGCTGTTCACGCTCTGAAACTCGATACAAGCTCCGTCATCGGGGCTGTTTTCGTTTACGGCAACGAGTACGGGAAGGAACGTGTTCCATTTGAAATCTGCCGAGGCGAGGGAATAGGTATCGTCACCGTTTTGGTAGAGTATCCACCTTGTCGGCTTGCTTTCTCCCGATTCTGTGACAAGTGCGTTGCCGTGACCGACGGAGTTCACGCCGAGTGTGACGTAATTTCCGCTGAATACTTCCCTTATGTAGTAGGTCTGTCCCGCCGTGAGCTGAGGACGGACGGGAGTTATTTGCCACAGCTGGCAGGCGTATTCCTTGTAGGCGAACTGGTTGACGTTGCCGCCGTTCTCCTTCGACCACTCGTAGACGTCGAGCGCGCCGCTGCCGTCCGAGCACTTGGAGACTATGCCGTAGCCGCCGCTGCTGCTCTGCACTATCTTGAACAGCTGATTATTCGCGCCCGTATAGGTCTGCAATTCGACGTTTGTACCGTCTGCGGCGGTGTCGGAGGCGACTGCTATGCACTTCTGCTCGTCGCCCATCGAAACTATTCTGCACCAGTCCTTGTCAACGGCGACTATCCTCCACTGCTGAGCCCACAGCTTGTTGAAGTCCCACTGCTGGATATTCGTGCCCTCGTCAAGCTTGCCGCTGGGGAGGTCTATCGCGAGTCCGCTGTTGACGTTGGTGATGTAGTAGGGGATACCGCTGATGAGCGAGGTCCCGCTGAGATAGGCGACAGCGCTCGTCTCGCCGAGGGTGTCGCCCGCGATGACCATTTCAGCGTTCTTGTCGGTGTAGTCGCTCAGACCTGAGCGGGGACTTCCCGTAAATTCGGTGTTTTTAGCGCCCCATACGGTGTGGTTGTTACTGCCGACTGCCGTGAACGACATCACGTTTTTGCCCGCCTCGTTCTTGGCGGCGAGAAAATAGCCCTCGAACTGCTTACCGCCGATGGTGAGCGTCGCCGCGGAGCTTCCCGCGTCCTGAGTCCACGTGCCCGTTACGGCTCCGCTGATAGAGCCGTCGGCGCCCAGCGTGATATTCTGATAGCCGATTATCTTGCCGTCGGTGGAGGTGCCGTGGTCGATGAACTCGTAGCTGCCGACGATATCGGAGGTGTCATAGCCGCCCTCCCACATCTCGTCGCCGCTGTACTCGAAAGGCGCCACCACGGGCCAGCCGCTTTCGTTGAAGTACATCGAATGTACGCGGACCTCGTGGAATTCCGCACCGTCGTCGAAGCGGGTGTGGTATACGAGGTACCACCTGCCGTCGTCGTCGCGGAGGACTGAGTTGTGTCCGCACGCCATATAAGCCTTGCTGAGAGTGCTGAACTTGTAGTTGCCCATGACCTTGAGACCCGTCGCGTCGAGGTTGGGATTCGTCGGCAGCACAGCGTTGTTGCCTGCGGGGTCCTTGAACGGACCGAGCGGGCTCTGCGAGCGGAAAACACGCATATTATAGCCGCCCGTGGAGGTCAGACCGCCGTAGGTCACCCACAGGTAGTAGTAGCCCGTCTCCGCGTTGTACTCGATGAACGGACCCTCGCCCGATTTGCCGTAGCCGCCAGAAATTTTCGTGCCGAAGTAGCTGTCGACCATGCGTCCGTCGGAGGTAGTGCCTGTTTTCGGGTGTATGAGCTGACCTGTTTTCGGGTCGACCTCAAGGGTAAATATGCCGCCCGACCACGAGCCGTAGCACATATACATCTTCCCGTCCGTATCGTAGTAGATAGTCGGGTCTATCGCGTTCGGGAAGAGCTGATTGTTGAAGTTGTCCTTGTTGAACCAGCTGTTGTTGAAGGTCACCTGTCCCGCCGCGATGAGCTCGTCGACGTTGGTGGAGGTGTACTTGCGGTTGACATTCTTGGTCGTGCTCGTGGCGTAGCTGTCGTTGTTCGTGAAGCCCGAGTATATGAGCGTATCCACGAAGGTATACGGTCCCTCGATGTTCTTAGCCGCCGCATAGGCGATGACCGAGCGCATATACGTCGACGAGGTGCAGAAGTACATCAGGTAGGCGCCCTTGCTGCCGTCCTTGTTGACGAAGTCGGCGTCCCATACGACGTCGGGAGCCCATACCGCGAAGCCGCCCTTGCAGTCCTCGAGGTCCTCGCCCGCCCACGCGAAGGCTTTGGCGAGGTTCTGCGAGAGGTTGCCGAACTCGACGTTATTCGTCCGCGCATAGCCGTTCGCGAAGCTTTTCCAGTTTTGCAGGTCGGTGGACTTCGCCGCCTCTATGTGCGAGCCGAAAACGTAGTAGGTGCTGCCGTCCCTGACGATGGACGGGTCGTGCACGGACACCCGTGTGCCTGCCGCGTCGGCTGTGCGGGTCGGAGCCCTGCCGAGAGCCGACGTGCCGCATACGAGACAGCCTGCGAGCACGAGTGACATAAGCTTTTTCAGTTTCATTTCCTTCTCCTTTCTGCCCGAGAATTTCCCCATTTTGCCTCGGACAGCCATTTTATCAATTATACCATTTTTACGCGGAAAACACAATGACATTTTATATCAAAAAGGTGTGATTTCTTGCACTTTCGACCGCCGTTACCTCAAGAAAAACAAAAATCCCCGAAAAAATTTCGCTTTTATATTGAAATTTACAATATCTTGTGATATAATGTTAATACATCAGGCAATGTTCGGCATTGTCTTCTATAGGAGGTTTATATTATGGCTGTTTGTTACAATTGCAAAACGGAATTCACGGGCAAATTCTGCCCTACCTGCGGAGCCGCAGCTCAGGCAGGTCCCGCCCCCGCCCCCGTACAGGTCGCTCCCCGCGTAGCACCGCCTGTATACACTAATGTTTCCGTGGCTCCGCCCGCGACTGCCACAAGCGTTATGGGCTGGATAGGGTGGATGCTCCTCTGCTCATGTCTGCCTGTTCTCGGAGTTATCATCATGGCGCTCGCCGCGACGGACCCGTCCGCGAAGAACTTCGCCAAGGCTCAGCTTCTTGTAATGCTGATAGTACTTATCATCTCGCTTCTCATCGTCGGCGGAATGCTGCTGCTCGGTATCGGACTCGGCGCCGCTGCAAATCAATAAAAAACGAAGGACTGACAGGGCTTTCCCGTCAGTCCTTTTTTGTTGTATGGGCACATTCCGTGCGCCCGCCACAAGAAGCAAGAGCATAGAGGCAAGAAGCAAGATGTAGGGGCGGCGTTCCGCCGCCCGCTGGTATGCCGTAAAACTGCCCGCAACGCAGTGTAGGGGCGATGCCCACATCGCCCCTACAGCCATCAACGCCTATCTCTCGGCTTGAACAGGAGATTGAACAGCCCGCTCAGCACGGGGACGGCGGCGCTGAGTCCGAGCGCGGTGAGGAGCTGGTCGGAGGTCAGCACTACCGTGTCAAATACGGCGCGCAGCTGCGGTACGAGCACAGCCGCGGCAAGCGCTCCCATCGACACGAGCACCGCGAGCACGAGCTTGACGTTGCTCAGCAGGTTTATCCCGAAGAGCGAGCGGCGCTCCGACTTGCACTCGAATACGTGTATCAGCTGCGACATCACGAGCGTGACGAGGGCAGCCGTGCGCCCCGCCTTGAGGCTCCCGCCCATGCGCAGCACGAGCGAAAACGCCGCGAGCGTGGACAGTCCGATGAAAATGCCGCGGAACACTATCTTCCACATCAGTCCGCCCGCGAAGAAGCCCTCGTCCGAGCGGCGGGGCGGGCGGCTCATTATGTCCCTGTCGGGCGGCTCGAGCCCGAGAGCTATCGCGGGCAGTCCGTCCGTGACGAGGTTGACGAGCAGTATCTGCGCGGGCAGCAGCACGATGGGCATTCCCATGACGATACCGCCGAACATCGTCAGCACCTCGCCGATGTTGCACGAGAGCAGATACCGCACGAATTTGCGTATATTCGCGTATACGCACCGTCCCTGCTCGACGGCGTTCACGAGGGTGGCGAGGTTGTCGTCGAGGAGTATCACGTCCGCCGCTTGCTTGGTGACGTCCGTGCCCGTGACTCCCATAGCCACGCCGACGTCAGCTTCCTTGACCGCGGGCGCGTCGTTGATGCCGTCGCCCGTCATGGTGACTATCTCGCCGCGGCGCTTGAAGCTGCGCACGATACGGAGCTTATGTATCGGCTCCACGCGGGCAAAAACGGTGTATTTGCCGATGTCGCGGTCGAGCTGCTCGTCGGAGAGCTCGTTGAGCTCCGCGCCCGTGATAGCCATGCCGCCCTTCAGCAGCCCCGCCTTTTTCGCGACCGCGACCGCCGTGTTCTTGTGGTCGCCCGTTATCATCACCGTCCGCACCGAAGCTGCCGCACACTTGCGTATCGCGGTTTTTGCCTCCTCGCGCGGAGGGTCGAGCATACCCGTCAGTCCGAGGAAGACGAGCCCGCCGCGCTCGGGGTCGAAGCTCTCGCAGTCACAGCAGGCGAGCGCGAGCACCCGCAGCGCCCTGTCCGACATCTCGATGACCATGCGCGATATCTCGCTTCGCACCGCGAACGTCAGCGGCAGCAGCTCGCCGCTGTCGCTCATATACCGTGTACAGCGGGGGAGTATGACCTCCTCCGCGCCCTTGAAATAGGCGCGCCTGCCGCCCTTGCCGCCGACGTGCACTGCCATGAAGCGCGTCTCGCTGTCGAACGGGTACTCCGCAAGCCGCGGAGAATCGGCTTCGAGCGCCTGCTTCATCATGCCCGCCTTAGCCGCCGCGATGAGGATAGCGGCTTCGGTCGGGTCGCCCGTGACCTCCCACTCGCCCCTGCCGCGGACAGCTCCGCGGCGGCGCGAGGTCGGCTTGCCGCCCGATATTGCCGCGTCCGAGCAGAGCACTCCGCACCGCAGAGCCTCGCTCAGCGCCTTTTCAGCCGCAGGATTCACGGCGATGTTGTCCTCGCCGCGCGTGACCTCGCCGCTCTTGCGGTAGCCCATGCCGCTGAAATAGTAGCGGCTCCCGACGGTCGCGAGCTCGGTGACGGTCATTTTGTTCTCGGTGATAGTGCCCGTCTTGTCGGAGCAGATGACCGACGTGCAGCCGAGCGTCTCCACGCTGTGGAGCTTGTTGACGAGCGCCTTCTGCTTGAGCATTCGGCTCACCGCGAGGGCGAGTGCTATAGTGACCGTCGCGGGCAGACCCTCGGGGATAGCCGCGATAGCAATGGTGATGCCCGTCATCAGCATATCGAAGACGTCCTCGCCGCGCAGGACTCCCGCTCCGAACACCGCCGCGCAGACGATGAGGCATATCACCGCCACGACTCTGCCGAGCTCCGCGAGCCGCTTTTGCAGGGGAGTCAGCTCCTTGTCGATGTCGGCGAGGAGGTCGGAGATACGCCCCATCTGCGTGCGTCTGCCCGTCGCGATGACGCGCGCCCGACACGTCCCGCGGACGGCTGATGTGCCGCAGTAGACGATGTTGGGCTTGCCTATCGAGTTGTCGGTATCGGTCGCGAGTCCCGCGCGCTTGGCGACGGCTTCGGACTCGCCCGTGAGTATCGACTCGTCACAGAAAAAGCCCGCGGCGCTCAGTATGACGCAGTCCGCGGGGACTCTGTCGCCCGCCTCGAGCTCGATGACGTCCTCGGTCACGAGCCGCGCCGCCTCAATCTCGCGGAGCTCGCCGTCGCGGTAGCACTTCGCTGTCGGAGCCGTCATCGAGCGCAGGGCTTCGAGGGTGTGCTCGGTGCGGAACTCCTGTATAAAGCCGAGAATGGCGTTCAGCAGGACGATGAGGATTATCGTGACCGCGTCCGAGACCTCCCCGAGCAGCACCGACACGACCGTCGCGCCGAGCAGTATCATCACCATCACGTCCTTGAACTGCCCGACGAAAATCCTCACCGCGCCGACCTTTTTCTTCTCCCCGAGGACGTTCCCGCCCTCGCTTTTCAGGCGGGCAGCCGCCTCTTTTTCGGTAAGTCCCATATCATTCACTCCTTTGGGTAAAGCTGTCCATAAATGATATGCGGACGGACTGTCGGATATGCGCTTCAAGAGGCAAGAAGCAAGATGTAGGGGCGCACATTGTGCGCCTGCCTCGTAAAAGTGACAATCGCGGGTAGAGAGTTGCCTTTAATGATACGTGAGCGAGCT
>JAUMVH010000119.1 GCA_030530245.1 Ruminococcus sp. | reverse complement strand
TCAGCAGCCGTATCAGTCGCAGCCGCAGGGTCAGCCGTATCAGCAGCCGTACCAATCGCAGCCGCAGGGGCAGTATTAGCAGCAGCCTCAGCAGCCTGTCTACCGCAGCGAGGCTCCCGCTCCGCAGATGCGCAGACCCGCTCCGCAGCCGAGCCGTCCCGCGCCTGCGCCGACCAAGCAGAAAAAGAAGAAAAAGCGTAAGAGCTCGGGCGTATGGAAGTTCTTCAAGCGCTTCTTCTACACGCTGCTGATACTGTTCGTACTGCTGTTCGGCATTTACTCCTGCACCTCGATAAGCCTTATCCGCAAGCTCGATTACGTTCCCACGGGCGACCGTGAGCGCACATCGGGAGCTATCACGCGCAGCTACGTGACGAGCGTGCTCCTCATCGGTACGGACGGGCGCTCCCTTGACGAGCGCGGACGCTCCGACACGATGATGCTCGTCTCCGTCAACACCGCCACGAACAAGGTCAGCACCACCTCCTTCATGCGCGACTGCTACGTCGAGATACCGAATTACGGCTGGGACAAGCTCAACGCCGCCTATTCCTACGGCGGTCCCGAGCTGCTCATGGACACGATAGAGCACAACTTCGGCGTGCGCATCGACGACTACGTGTGCATAAACTTCCTCTCGTTCGCGAGCATAGTTGACTCCGTCGGCGGTATCGACGTCGACCTCTCCGACGCGGAGGCAGAGGAAATAAACGTTATCCTGCAAGCCGAGGTCAACGAGCTCATGGGCGATGACAGGTACGCCGACCTCCTCAGCGGGGGCGGCAAGAACGTCCACCTCGTGGGCAAGCAGGCGCTCGCCTACGCGCGTATCCGCCACATCGGCAACGCCGACTTCGAGCGCACCGAGCGTCAGCGCCGCGTGGTTGACCTCGTGATGAACAAGCTCAAGAGCTTCAACCCGATAATGCTCAAGAATCTTTCGACGAAGGTGCTCCCCGACGTGACGACGAATATGGACACGGCGAAGCTGTACCTGCTGTCGCTGCGCGGACCGATGTGGCTCGGCTACGACCGCGAGCCCATGCAGATACCCGCGGAGGGCACGTACTACGGCGAAAGCACCCCGAGCGGCGACGCTCTCATCGTGGACTTCGACAGCAACTACGAGAAGCTGCGTGACACCGTATTCGCGAAGGATTGATACGCCGAGCGCAAAAAAATGCTAAATTTATCAAAAAAGTGGTATCTATTCGGTAATGAAAGTGCTATAATAAAGTAAATTATAACGGAGGTACCGCTTATGCTTAAAGATAAAGGCTTTTACAAGGGTATAAATTTCGGAGGCTGGCTCTCGCAGTGCGATTACGCAAAGGAGCACCTCGACGGCTTCATCACTGAAGCGGACTTCGCTGCCGTCTCCGAGTGGGGGATAGACCACGTCCGCATACCGTTCGACTACAATATCCTCGAGCGCGGCTGCGGCGACTACATAGAGGAGGGCTTCGCGTACCTCGACGGCGCGTTCGCGATGTGCCGAAAGTACGGGCTGAACCTGCTGCTCGACCTCCACAAGACCGCGGGCTTCTCGTTCGACTACTACGCCGAGAGCGAGAGCGGCTTCTTCGAGAGCGAAAAGTATCAGGAGCGCTTCATACAGCTTTGGGAGGAGCTCGCCAAGAGATACGGCAAATATCCCGAGAATATCGCGTTTGAGCTGCTCAACGAGGTCACTGACGCCTCCTACATCGACAGCTGGAACGACATCGTCCGCCGCTGTATACCGAGGATAAGGAAGTTCGCGCCCGACACGCTCATTTTCGTCGGGAGCTACCACAACAACGCCGCCGACACGGTGCAGTTCCTCGACGCGCCGTTCGATGACAATATCGTGTACAATATGCACTGCTACGAGCCGCTCAAATTCACGCACCAGGGCGCTTACTGGACGAACGATATCGTCCCCGAGGAGCGCGTCGCCTTCGAGGACAGCGGCTGTACGGCTGACTACTTCGAGGGGCTGTTCTCCACCGCATTTGCCAAGGCGGAGAAGCACGGCGCAGACCTATACTGCGGCGAATACGGCGTTATCGACGTCGTTCCCGCGGAGGACGCGGTGAAGTGGTTCCGCACGATAAATTCCGTCTTCGAGAAGCACGGTATCGGCAGAGCCGCATGGACGTACAAGAAAATGGACTTCGGCATGACCGACAGCCGTCTCGACGGCGTCCGCGGCGAGCTGCTGAAGCTTATATGACAGCACAGGGACAGCTTTATGCTGTCCCTTTATCGTTTTCGGGAGCCGAATGTGCCGTTTGCCATAATTCCGCCATTGACATTTGACGTGCGGCGTTGTATAATAATAATGTATACGTATTTCCCGCTCGGAAGAGTGCGGAATGCAAAATATTTGCAAATTTTGTCCATATTCTTTGACTTTGGGCAAATATATTGCTATAATCATATATGGACTAAGGACACGTCTTGCACTGGCAGTCCTAAAATCACGGTCGCCGCTTCCGACAAAAGCGGCAGGCTAAGGGTACACACCTCAAGCCACAGGAGAGAGACCATGAAAAAACACAACAAAACGTTCATCTGCGCATTTGCGGCAGCTCTGGCAATGCTTGCAGCGGCTCCCGCAGCGGCGCACGCGGCGGAGGGCGACCCCATCTCGACCGCTCCCGCGACGACGACCGCGGCGGCTGCGACCACTACCGCGACTTCTGCCGTGACTACCACTACGACCTCGGCAACGTCAAAGACGACTACCACCACGACCGCGGCTACGACTGCTGCCGAGACGACGAGCTCCGTCACCACGACCGCCATTACCTATCCCATGGAGGCGGGCTGGAATAAAGACGAAGCGGGCAGGATATTCTACTACGGCACCGACGGCAAGTACGTCACGGGCGAGCAGGAAATAGACGGGGAGGTCTACCTGCTCTCGAAGAACGGCGTGCTCAAGACGGGCTGGCGTACTGTTGGCGGAAAGCGCCGCTACTACGACCCCGAGACGGGCAAGCCCGTATACGGCTGGCTCGAATACTGCGGCAGGAAGTACTACCTCACCAAGGAGGACGGCAAGGTCACGGGGCTGTTCACCGACAAGGACGGCAAGCAGTACCGCTTCTCCGAGGCGGGCGCACTCATGGCGGAGGCGGGCTTCTTCAAGGAGGGCGACAGCTTCTATTACGGCAATGAGGACGGCACTCTCGCAACGGGCGAGACGGAAATAGACGGCTTCCCATACATCTTCGACGAGGACGGCAGGGAGCTCACGGGCTGGCAGAAGATAGGCGACAAGTCCTATTACTACTACCCCGAGACGGGCAAGGCTGCCGAGGGACTGTCAAAGATAGACGACAAGTTCTACTTCATCAGCGCCGAGGACGGCATGGCCACGGGCGCTGTAACGATAGGCAATACGCCGCGCATGTTCGGCTCGGACGGCGTTATGCTCACGGGCAGACAGATAATCGCGGGCAAGAAGTACTACTTCTACGAGGACTCGACCTTCGCGAAGGGTCTGTGCACTGTCGACGGCACGAACTACGTCTTTGATGAGGACGGCGTTATGGCGGAGGAGCTCGGGCTCACTACCGTTGACGGCGACACCTACTACCACGATGAAAAGGGCGTCGCGATAAACGGCAGGCAGAAGGTGGAGGGCGACTTCTACTACTTCGGCGAGGACTACAAGATGTTCAAGGGCATCATAGAGCTCGACGGCAAGACCTACTACTTCGGCGAGGACGGCAAGCGCGCGACGGGGCTCGTGACCTACAAGGGCGACACCTACTACTTCGACGAGAACGACGGCGCGATGAAGACGGGCCGCCTCAAGATAGACGGCGACAAGTACTACTTCGCCGAGGACGGCAAAATGACGAAGTCGAGCTGGGCTGAGATAGACGGCAGCAGATACTACTTCGGCGACGACGGCAAAATGGCGGCGGGCATAACCGAGATAGACGGCGATAAATACTGCTTCGGCGCCGAGACGGGACAGATAGTCACGGGTCGTCTCATCGTCGAGGGCAAGAAATATTACTTCGGCTCCGACGGCAAGATGCAGTTCGGTATGCAGGAGATAGACGGCAGCAAGTACTACTTCGGCGAGGACGGCGTTATGTACACGGGCTGGCTGGAGTACGAGGGCAAGAAGTACTACTTCTACCCCGATAATGGCGCTATGGCGAGGAATGTCGTAGTCGACGACCTCAACCTCCTCAACGACGGCACGGCTGCTCCGCTCGTGGACTCGCAGCTCCGCGCGAAGGAGATACTCAAGGTCTCGGGCACTACAGCTCACGGCATATACACCTACGTGTGCAACAACAAGAAGTACCAGTACATGGAGGCGACGAGGTCTCTTGACAATATACAGCAGACAGGCTGGTCGTACTTCGCAAACTATATGATGGATAACCGCTACGGCGTGTGCTACTACCTCGCAGCTATCACCGATATCCTCTTCAAGCAGGCAGGATATCAGACGAGGATAGTCTACGGTACGGGCAGAGCTACGAGCGACCACTACTGGAATCAGGTGCTGATAAACGGTCAGTGGCTCAACTACGATACAACCAACGGCTTTGAGGGCGTGACGGAAGCCTACCTGAAAACGCCCAATCAGGTCAACAGCAACGGCTACGGCAATACGGGTATCGGATATACCGTAAAGGCTTACGTAATAACAAGATATTATTAATGAGAGGATAAGGATAAATATGAAGAAGGAAATCATAGCTATCGCAGCGATAGCAGTAATCAGCGGAATGGCACTCGCTTCGTGCGGAAAGGACGTCGAGCAGGACAGCGTAACGGTCGACCTCCCCAAGGTGACACTTGCCTCGGGCGAGCAGACCACGACTACAACAGGCGCGACGACTACGGGCACCAACACCACGGCGACCGCCGTAACGGGTGCAACGACATCGACTACCGAGACAGACGAGGACGACCCCGACGAGAAGGACACCGAGACGACTACAGCCGATAAGGACAACGATGATGTGCCCACTATCGAGCCTCCCACGGAAAAGCAGACAGAGGCTCCCGCTCCCGTTGTCAATTCGGCGTATAGCTTCGGATACGGCGACCTCCTCAGCGGCTCTGCTATCTCGGCACTCGGCACTCCCAACTATAAGGGCACGAGCCCTGCCTGCACAACGAGCGGCAGCGATATCACCGTGTACGAGTATAACGGAGTTACTATCCAGTCATTCGACAACGGCGGCTCTGAGGCTATCTGCTCGATAATCATCACGAGCAATAACTACTCCACGGGCGGCGTTACGGTAGGAAGCTCACGCAGCGACGTCATCTCCGCATTCGGCGGCGACGGCTCGTTCTACTCTGACGGTCCCAAGGAGCTGACATTCTCCTACAACGGCGACACGGTATCGTCGATACAGTTCTACTATCCCGCATAAGGAGGAGCAGGCTTGGTATTCAGCAGTCCCGTATTCCTGTTCGTCTTTCTCACGGCGGTATACATACTCTACCGCATAATACCCACAATGACCGCGAAGAACGTGCTGCTGCTCGTGTTCAGCATCGCGTTCTACGCTTACGGCGAGCCGAAAGCCGTAGTCCTGATGATGATATCCATCGTCATGAACTACCTCTTCGGTCTCGCGATGAAAAAAGAGAACAAAGCGCGTAAGGCGGCTCTTGCAGCCGCCGTTGCTGCGAATCTCATCATGCTCGGCATATTCAAGTACGCGGGCTTCTCGGCGGAGACGCTCAATATGCTGCCCTTCGTGAAGCTCCCCGTACCGCATATCGCCCTGCCTATCGGCATATCGTTCTACACGTTTCAGGCGATGTCCTACGTCATCGACTCCTACAAGGACCCGCGCTACATTCAGCGGAACCCGTACAAGCTCGCGCTGTACATCACGTTCTTCCCGCAGCTTATCGCAGGCCCTATCGTGAAATACTACGACATAGCCGACCAGATAGACAACCGCAAGGGCTCGCCCGAGATGACCGCCCGCGGCATACGGCGCTTCATCACGGGGCTGTCGAAGAAGCTGCTCATCGCGAACACGATGGCGCTCGCGGCGGACTACGTCTACGACCTCGGCACCGACGAGCTCTCCGTGCCGCTTGCATGGCTCGGAGCTGTCTCGTACCTCTTCCAGATCTACTTCGACTTCAGCGGCTACAGCGACATGGCTATTGGTCTCGGCGCGATGTTCGGCTTTAAGTTCCGCGAGAACTTCAACTACCCCTACATCTCGCAGAGTATGCAGGAATTCTGGCGCAGGTGGCACATCAGCGTGTCTACGTGGTTCAAGGAGTACCTGTACATACCGCTCGGCGGCAATCGCAAGGGCAAGCTTAGGACCGCGCTGAACAAGCTCGCGGTGTTCTTCTGCACGGGTCTGTGGCACGGCGCGAGCCTCAACTTCATCGTGTGGGGACTCATAAACGGCGGCTTCATGATGCTTGAGTCCTACGGCATACTCAAAACGGAAAAGTGGCTGCGTCCGCTGAGACACATCTATGCGGTCGCGGTGACTATCATCGCGTTCGTTTTCTTCCGCGCGGACGACCTCCCGACAGCGTGCCGCTTCATCGGGCATATGTTCGTGCCCTCGGGCAGCAGCGTGAAAACGGCGATGTTCATGTCGCAGCTCACGCCGATGTACCTGATGATGTTAGCGGCGGCGGTGGTATTCTCGGCTCCCGTGATACCTGCTCTCGCGAAGAAGGCGCAGAGCTCGAAACGCGGCGCGGGCGTGTGCGAGGTCTGCTCGTACGCAGTGACGGCGGTGCTGTTCCTGCTGTGCGCGGTGACGCTCTCATCGGCTTCCTACAACCCGTTCATCTATTTCAGATTCTGAGGAGGCGCCGCGATGAAAAAGAACACACTTTACAGGATATATTCGGGCGCTCTCATCGGACTCTGCCTTGTGCCGACCGTGCTCATGCCCTTCGTCAAGGGCGACGAGTCCAAGGAGAAACGCGCTCTTGCGGAGCTCCCCAAGCTGAAAACGGCTGAGGGAGACTTCAACATAAACATTCTCTCCGACCTCGGGGACTACTTCTCCGAGCACTTTGCCTTCCGTCAGCAGCTCGTCACCGCCGACGGACGTATCAAGACCGCGCTCACGGCTACCTCGCCGAATACCGACGTCATCGACGGCACGGACGGCTGGCTGTACTACAGCGCGACCCTCGACGACTACCTCAACATCAACACCATGAATGCGCGGCAGATAAGCGGCATTTGCCACGACCTGCGGCTCGTCAATGACTACTGCGAGCAGAATGGCAAGACGTTCATATTCACGTCCGTGCCGAACAAGAACTCGCTCTATCCCGAGCATATGCCGTTCAACTACGTCCCCGCGGACGCTCCCGACAACTATGAGCTTATCTCGGCAGGACTGGCGGGGGAGAGCTTCTACCTCGATATGAAGGCGGCTCTCGCGGAGACGGGCTCGAGCATACCGCTCTACCACGCGACCGATACCCACTGGAACAACCTCGGCGCGTATGCGGGACACTGTGCGCTCATGGGCGCGCTCGGCAGAGAGACCTGCCCCGCCGACAACTGGCAGCTACAGCCGAACGGCCGTCTCGGCGACCTCGCGGCGATGATATATCCCTCCGAGGACGCGAAGGACACACAGGTCGTAAGCGACACCGAGTTCACCTACGAGTATCAGGGGCGCTTCCGCGCACTTGACGATATAACGATAAATACCACCTGCGAGAGCGGCGAGGGCTCGCTCCTCATGTACCGCGATTCGTTCGGCGAGGCGATACTCCCGTTCATGGCGGAGCAGTTCGCGAGCGCCGAATTCTCGCGCATTACGCCCTACCGCCTCGACGAGGCTATGCTCGGAAAGGGCGACACGATAATAGTCGAGCTCGTCGAGCGCAATCTCCCGAGGCTGGCGTCGGCGGCTCCGCTCATGCCCGCTCCCGAGGCAGGGGAGGACGCAGTCTTCTTCACGCCGTCACTCTATAACGGCGACGCGGCGGATATCTCCGTCTATGTCGGACAGAGCGGCTCGTATACGCTTATCACGGGCGCTCTCCCCGAGAGCTTTTTCAGCGGGGACGACGCGCGCGTTTACCTCACCGCGGGCGGCACTACCTACGAAGCCTTCCGCGCGAGCGAATACTCCGACTGCGGAAACGGCTTCTCGGCGTATATCCCGTCCGATACCGAATTCGACAGCATTGAGATATTCACGCAGTGCTCCGACGGACGCGCAGTTGCAGTCGAGGTACCCGCAGATAAATTCATGAGAAAGGAACAGTAACCATGATACAGAAAAAACTGCTTTCAGCTTCCATAGCCGCCGCAGTGCTGGCTGTAATGCCCGCTGTGAACGCATTTGCGGCAGAGACTCCCGTCTTCCCGAACTTCAACAAGAACGACGTGAACGGAAGCGTCACCGTGACTCTCCCCGAGGGTCTGAGCGCAAAGGTGAGCATAACCTTCGATTCTCCCGAGGGCGAGTCTGAGCCGTACTACCTCACCGACCTCGCCGAGAATTCGTCCGCGACCTTCGACATCGAGGGCAGGGACAACACCGAGGACGACTACCGCAGCTATCACCTCACGGTAACTCCCGAGGGCGTGAGCGCAAAGCCCTTTACTTCGGACTTTACTGTTCCCGACGGCAACGACAACCCCGACAGCTTCAGGGAGTATACATACACCTTCCTTGTTGACGAAGCCGTGTCCGAGCAGGACTGGGAAGCAGTCCTCGACG
>JAUMVH010000118.1 GCA_030530245.1 Ruminococcus sp. | reverse complement strand
AAAACCACCCGTGGTTCAATGTCAAGGTGCTCGCAGCTTCACCGAGGAGCGCGGGTCAGACATACGAGCAGGCAGCAGGCAGCCGCTGGAAGATGGCTGTTCCCATGCCCGCAGCAATGAAGGATATGGTCCTTCTCGACGCTACATCGGATATCGAGAAGATAGCTTCGATGGTGGATTTCTGCTTCTGCGCTGTTGATATGAAGAAGGACGAGATAAAGGCTCTCGAGGAGAAGTACGCAAAGGCAGAGTGCCCGATAGTATCGAACAACTCCGCCCATAGATTCACACCCGACGTACCCATGGTAGTGCCCGAGATAAACCCCGAGCACATCGAGATAATCAAGGCACAGCGCGAGCGCCTCGGCACAAAGCGCGGCTTCATCGCTGTCAAGTCCAACTGCTCGATACAGAGCTATGTTCCCGCACTCCACCCGCTCAGAAAGTTCGGTCTGAAGAACGTGCTCGCCTGCACGTATCAGGCAATTTCGGGCGCGGGCAAGAACTTCGAGACATGGCCCGAGATGCTCGACAACCTCATTCCGTACATCGGCGGCGAGGAGGAGAAGTCCGAGCAGGAGCCGCTCAAGGTTTGGGGCGAGATAAAGGGCAATGAGATAGTGAAGGCTACGGCTCCCAACATCACGACACAGTGCCTGAGAGTGCCCGTATCCGACGGTCACACGGCGGCAGTATTCGTAAGCTTCGAGAACAAGCCCTCCAAGGAGGAGATACTCAAGCTGTGGGCTGACTTCAAGGGCGTACCGCAGGAGCTCGAGCTCCCGAGCGCTCCCAAGCAGTTCATCCACTACTTCGAGGAGAATGACCGCCCGCAGGCTAAGCTCGACCGCAACATCGAGGGCGGTATGGCAGTATCCACGGGACGTCTCCGCGAGGATACGCAGTACGATTACAAGTTCGTATGCCTCTCGCACAACACGCTCAGAGGCGCGGCGGGCGGCGGAGTCCTGCTTGCAGAGCTCCTCGCAGCAAAGGGATACTTTGATTGATATGAAACATTAACTATATCGGAACGCCGAGGGCGGCGTTCCCTACACAAATTTTCCGAAAGGGGAAATAGATATGAAGAATACAGTATTTACAGGTGCGGCTGTAGCAATTATAACACCGATGAACGCTGACGGCTCTATCAACTACGACGAGCTCGGTCGCGTCATTGACGACCAGATAGCAAAGGGCACTGACGCCATCGTTATCTGCGGTACTACGGGCGAATCCGCCACCATGACCGATGACGAGCACCGCGACTGCATCAAGTTCGCGGTAAAGCACACAGCGGGCAGGGTACCCGTTATTGCGGGCGCAGGCAGCAACGACACACACTACGCAGTTGAGCTCTCGAAGGAGGCAGAGGCAGCGGGCGCGGACGCTCTGCTCCACGTGACCCCCTACTACAACAAGGCTACACAGCGCGGACTTATCGCGCATTTCACAGCTATCGCTGACGCTGTCAATATCCCGATAATCCTCTACAATGTTCCGAGCAGAACAGGCTGCGGCTTTGACGTGGCGACCGTAAAGGAGCTCGCAAAGCACAGGAACATCGCGGCTATCAAGGAGGCGAGCGGCAACATCAGCTACGTCGCAAAGCTTGCGGCTGAGTGCGGCGACGATATCGACATCTACAGCGGCAACGACGATATGGTCGTGCCGATAATGTCTCTCGGAGGCAAGGGCGTTATCTCCGTTGCATCGCACGTTATCCCCAAGGAGATGCACGATATGGTGCAGTACTGTCTCGACAACAACTACGCTGAGGCTACAAAGCTCCAGCTCGAGTACCTTGACCTCATCAACGACCTCTTCATCGAGGTAAACCCCATTCCCGTAAAGGAAGCGATGAACCTCGTAGGCTGGAACGCAGGTCCCTGCCGTCTACCGCTCTGCGAGCTGACCGACGAGCATAGGGCAAAGCTCACGGCTACGCTGAAAAAGCACGGACTCATCAAGTAAATCTGCCGCGGCGCACCGCCGCAAGGAAGTGAATAATATGACAAATATTGCAATATGCGGCGCAAACGGTAAAATGGGCAAGAACGTCTACAACTGTATCGCCGAGCGCGACGACTGCAAGGTCGTTGCAGGTATCGACATCTACACCAAGGAGTATGCGGATTTCCCGATAGTTGCGGCTCCCGCGGAGCTCCCCGTGAAGCCCGATGTCATCATCGACTTCTCGAACCCCGCCTCGCTTGACGGGCTCCTCACATACTGCCTCTCGACGGGCACTCCGCTCGTGGTAGCCTCTACGGGCTACAGCGACGAGCAGATAGCGCAGATAAAGTCCGCCGCCGAGCAGATACCCGTTTTCTTCACGTTCAATATGTCGCTGGGTATCAATCTGCTCGTGAACCTCGCAAAGAAGGCGGCTGAGGTGCTGGGCGACCGCTTCGACATCGAGATTGTCGAGAAGCACCACAATCAGAAGCTCGACGCTCCGAGCGGAACGGCTATAATGCTTGCGAACGCCATAAACGAGACGTTCGACAACTCGAAGCAGTACGTCTACGACCGCCATTCACGCCGTCAGAAGCGCGAGAAGAGCGAGATAGGTATGCACGCTATACGCGGCGGCACTATCGTAGGCGAGCACGACGTCATCTTCGCGGGCAACGACGAGGTCATCACGCTCTCGCACTCCGCAGCTTCAAAGATGGTATTCGCAGAGGGCTCTGTGAAGGCGGCACTTTTCCTCAAGGATAAGCCCGCGGGACTCTACGATATGCAAATGCTTATATAAAGCAAATTCACGAATAAATGCCATGTTCCGTCTTCAATGGCGAGGGCGGTTCAAATAAATTTTCAAAGGAGCAAACCAATGAGCAAAGTTAGAATTGGTATCGCAGGCTACGGCAACCTTGGTAAGGGCGTAGAGCTTGCAATCAGACAGAACGACGACATGGAGCTCGCAGGCATATTCACCCGCCGCGACCCCGCGTCACTCAAGCCTCTCACAGCAGGCGTACCCGTATTCAGTATCAGCGACATACAGTCGAAGCAGAACGACATCGACGTTCTCATCATCTGCGGAGGAAGTGCAACAGACCTTCCCAAGCAGACTCCCGAGCTCGCGAAGTACTTCAACGTTATCGACAGCTTTGACACTCACGCCCGTATCCCCGAGCACTTCGCAAACGTTGACAAGGCGGCTAAGGAGAACGGACACCTCGCGTTCATCTCCCTCGGCTGGGACCCCGGTCTCTTCTCGCTCAACAGACTCTACGCTGAGTCCATCCTCCCCAACGGCAAGAGCTACACATTCTGGGGCAAGGGCGTAAGTCAGGGACACTCCGACGCTATCCGCCGTGTTGAGGGCGTAAAGCGCGGCATACAGTACACAGTACCGATAGAGTCGGCAATGGAAGCCGTAAGAAGCGGCAGCCAGCCCGAGCTCACGACACGTCAGAAGCACCTCCGTGAGTGCTGGATAGTTCCCGAGGAGGGCGCAGACCTCGCGAAGATAGAGAACGACATCAAGACCATGAAGAACTACTTCGACGAGTACGATACAACAGTAAACTTCATCACCGAGGAAGAGTTTGACGCCAAGCACAACACAATGCCTCACGGCGGCTTCGTAATGAGGAGCGGCTTCACGGGCGACGGCGAGAAGACTCACCAGATGATAGAGTATTCGCTCAAGCTCGAGTCCAACCCCGAGTTCACAGCGAGCGTGCTCATCTGCTACGCAAGAGCAATGGCTCGCCTCAAGGCTGAGGGCGCAACGGGCTGCAAGACAGCGTTTGATATCGCTCCCGCATATCTTTCGCCTCTTTCGGGCGAGGAGCTCAGAGCTAAGATGCTTTGATCTACCATGTATAGTAACACTCCTTTCGGCACATAATAGGGCTGAAAGGAGTGTTTTTATGGTTGAACGAGACACTATACGCCTGCTTCGCGAGTGCGACTCGGGCATAAAAATGGGCATAACCGCCATCGACGAGGTCATCGGTCACGTAAAGGGCGACAGAATGCAGTCCGTACTGCGCGACAGCAAGCACGAGAGCGAGCGCTTGCAGACTGACCTGCAAAAGGCGCTTCACGACTACCACGACGAGGGCAAGGACCCGAATCCGATGGTGCAGGGAATGTCGTGGGTGAAGACAAACTGGGAAATGCTCATCGACGGCACCGACAGCAAGATAGCCGAGCTGATGATGGACGGCTGCAATATGGGGATAAAGTCGCTGAGCCGCTATATGAACCAGTACAAGGCAGCAGACGAGCGCTCCAAGGACATCGCCAAGCGGCTGATAACCTCGGAGGAGAAGCTCTCGTCGGATATGAGGCAGTATCTGTAACAATAACCGAAACAATGTAGGGGTCGATGCCCACATCGACCCGTATTACGCAAAAAAGGCAGTCATTGGCGTGCTACCCTTAGCGGAAAAGCGGGCTACCGTGCCGTAAACTTACGGCTCATATTCGGTAACCTGCGAATCGGCTAAAGGGACACCCTTTACGACTGCCTTTTTTCTTAGAATTTACTGTGGAACGTACGCGAGATAACGTCGTCCTGCTGCTCCTTGGTGAGCTTCACGAAGTTCACCGCGTAGCCCGAAACTCTTACGGTGAGCTGCGGGTACTTCTCGGGGTGAGCCTGCGCGTCGAGCAGAGTCTCGCGCGTGAAAACGTTCACGTTGAGGTGATGACCGCCCTTCTCAACGTATCCGTCAAGGAGCTCTATGAGGTTGTCAATCTGTTTATCGTTAGCCATTTTTATTCCTCCCTCTGTTTATGTTGTAGGGGCTGATGCCCACATCAGCCCGTTTCGTATAAACGTTTAATGCGGGGCGATGAAGGCATCGCCCCCTACAGTCATTCGTCGTCGACGGCGTTCTCGGTCGGCTGACAGCACGCGCCTTTCACGCCGCAGATGTCGGTGCTTTTCACTGTGTCGACCTTCAGTCCTTCGCCGTCATCGGAAGTTACGTTTATGTGACCGCTTCCCTGCGCCATCAGCATATCTATCAGCTCCGCGAGCTCCTCGGGAGTCCTGCCCGCGGGAGCGATATTCTCATTCATCGTCAGCCTCCGCCGCGAGCTTTTCGAGGTCGAGGTCGCCCGCGAACACCTGCATATCCTTGCCGAGCGCGTCGGGCACGATAGAGAAGGTGTTGGAAATGCCGTCCTGCGCGTTCTTGAAGGGGAGCTTAGCCACGGACGCGAGCGAAGCTACAGCTCCGTGGGTATCTCTGCCGTGCATGGGGTTAGCTCCCGGAGCGAGCGGAACGCCCTGTTTGCGTCCGTCTGGAGTATTGCCCGTTTTCTTGCCGTAGACGACGTTGGAGGTGATAGTGAGTATCGACATCGTAGGCACACCGTCGCGGTAGGTGTGGTGCTTGCGAATGCAGTCCATGAAGTAGCGGACTACGGTGACGGCTATCTGGTCGACGCGGTCGTCGTTGTTGCCGTACTTGGGGAAGTCGCCCTCTATCTCGTAGTCAACGACAACGTTCTTCGCCACGTCAACGACATTGCCCGCCTTGTCCTTTATCTCGATATCCCTGCGGATAGGCTTAACCTTAGCGTACTTGATAGCCGAGAGCGAATCCGCGACTACCGACAGACCCGCGATACCCGTCGCGAAATAGCGCTTTACGTCGCGGTCGTGGAGAGCCATCTGGAGCCTCTCGTAGCTGTACTTATCGTGCATATAGTGGATAACGTTGAGGGTGTTCACGTAGAGACCCGCGAGCCACTCCATCATATCCTTGTACTTCTGCCAAACGTCATCGTAGTCGAGGTACTCGCCGTCGACGGGTCTGAACTTGGGACCCACCTGCAAGCCGAGCCGCTCGTCGATACCGCCGTTTATGGCGTAGAGCAGGCATTTCGCGAGGTTAGCTCTCGCGCCGAAGAACTGCATCTCCTTGCCGACCACCATCGACGAGACACAGCACGCGATAGCGTAGTCGTCGCCGTGTATCTCGCGCATCATATCGTCGTTCTCGTACTGGATAGACGAGGTCTGTATCGACATCTTAGCGCAGTATTTCTTGAAGTTGGGAGGGAGCTTTGTCGACCACAGCACGGTCATATTCGGCTCGGGAGCCGTGCCGAGGTTCTCGAGGGTGTGCAGGTAGCGGAAGCTGTTCTTCGTTACGAGGTGCTTGCCGCTGACGAGGAGTCCGCCGATGGACTCGGTTATCCACGTCGGGTCGCCCGAGAAGAGCTCGTTGTACTCGGGAGTACGCGCGAATTTCACGATACGGAGCTTCATGATGAAGTGGTCGATGAGCTCCTGCGCCTGCTCCTCGGTGAGGATACCGCGGTCGAGGTCGCGCTGTATATAGACGTCGAGGAAGGTGGAGGTGCGTCCGAGGGACATCGCCGCGCCGTTCTGCTCCTTGACAGCGGCGAGGTAGCCGAAGTACAGCCACTGAACAGCCTCCTTGGCGTTGGCGGCGGGCTTGGAGATATCGAAGCCGTATATCTCGCCGAGCTTCTTGAGGTCCTCGAGAGCGCGCACTTGTTCCGCGAGCTCCTCGCGAAGACGGATATTTTTCGAGGTCATTCTTACGAGGGAGGTATCTATCTGGTGCTTCTTGTCCTTGATGAGTATGTCCACGCCGTAGAGCGCGACGCGCCTGTAATCGCCGATGATACGACCTCTGCCGTAAGCGTCGGGCAGACCCGTGAGTATCGCGGAGTGGCGGGCAAGCCTCATTTCGGGGGTATATGCGTCGAAAACGCCCTGATTGTGCGTTTTGCGGTACTTGGTGAATATCTCGACTACCTCGGGCGCGACCTCGTAGCCGTACTCCTTGCACGCCTGCTGAGCCATACGTATACCGCCGAAGGGCTGCAGCGCGCGCTTGAAGGGCTTGTCCGTCTGGAGACCGACTATCTGCTCGAGCTCCTTGTCGATGTAGCCTGCGCCGTGGGAGGTGATAGTGGATATCACCTTAGTGTCCATATCGAGGACGCCGCCCGCCTCGCGCTCCTGACGCGAGAGCTCCATGACCTGCGCCCAGAGCTTCTTGGTGGCTTCGGTAGGACCAGCGAGGAAGCTTTCATCGCCTTCATACTGAGTGTAGTTGTGCTTGATGAAATTCCTTACGTTAATGGAGGTATTGCACCATCTTTCGGGGGTGAAGCCCTCCCATTCCTTGGGAAATTCCTTGAGATACTCAAACATAGTGTCAAGACTCCTTCTTATTACTTGTCGATTTTTCGGATTTGACGGGCTGTTTCGCTTTCTTGTCTGTTCTTTTCTTTTTTATTTTAGGCTTTTTCTCGTCATCCCGAGCGGGGGAGGCGATACCAAGCTTTTTCTCTCTTGCCTCGAGCACGTCGAACGACAGCTTGTATACAGTCGCCGCGAGCGGTACTCCCACGAGCATACCCACGATACCGAAAAGACTGCCGCCGACGGTAACAGCCGCGAGCACCCATATGCCCGGCAGACCGATGGAGTCTCCGACCACCTTCGGGTAGATGATATTGCCCTCGAACTGCTGTAAGATTATGAGGAAGGCGATGAAAATGAGCGCCTGCATGGGGTTCTCGGTCATGATGATGAAGGCACTTATGCCTGCTCCGAGGAAGGCTCCGACGATGGGGATAAGAGCCGTGACTCCCACGAGCGTGCCGCTCATTGCGGCGTAGGGGAGCTTGAGTATGGTCATGCCGATGAAGCACAGCGAGCCGAGGATAATAGCCTCGATGAACTGACCCACGAAGAAGTTGCGGAAGCACTCATGACCCGTCTTGCAGATGCGGTTGACGATACGGTTGAGCTTCTCGCTGAAATATGCGGCTTGAATGCGGTTGAGGTCTGCGAGTATCTTATCCTTGCGCAGGAGCAGATATATCGCGAAGATGAAGGCGATGATGTAGTTGGTGACATAGCCAGCGATGGTGCTGACGATGCCCACAGCGGAGCTGATGATCCCCACCACGCCGTGCTTGACGAAATATGAGACATTTTCCGTGACAGATGACCAGTCGAGCTCCTTGACGTCAAACTCGTTGAAGATGTCATTTGCCTGCTGCTGGAGCTCGGGGTACTCGCTGAGCTTTTTCAGGATATAGACCTTGATGTCGTTGTACAGCGGCGGCACCTTCAGCGTGATGAGTTTTACCGCGTTGATTATCTCTGGGATGATGATGTTCAGCACGAGCGCGAGTATCGCCACAGCGCTGAGTATCGACAGCACGAGGCATACAGGTCTGCGCGTGACCTTGATGAACTTCTTCTCGCTCTTGGGGAAGTATTTCGTCTCATACCAGTGCATGATGATGTTGATGATGTAGGCGATGACCGCACCGAGTGCGAGCGGGTAGAGGGACTTTGCCCCCATTGTGAGTATCTTGCCGAAGAACGCGAAATTCTTAACTATCAGACAAGACAGAATGGCTATGACAGCGATGGTCAGATAGCGCTTTATGTCCTTTTTTTCCATTTTAATGAAGCGGCAGAAGCCGCGCCTCCTGATGATTCTATAAGATTATTATACATCAGTTGTGAGCTTATGTCACGCGAATAATTGTTAATTTTTTGTGAACGGTTTTTACAGATTTTACTTGACCGTTTTTGCTTCATATGATATAATATGCATTAGAATGAGGTGATACTCTTGAACGACAATTTCAGTGCAGATCCGCGCGTTCTCTACTCGATAGGGCGCGTCACCGTAGATAAGAGCTTCCACACTCAGAGCGGAAGCGAAGCCTTTTTCAGCTATTTCGGCAACAACGTCACATATTCGATAAAGCGCACCATCGACGAGGAGGACTTCCCGCGCCTCGAGGAGTGCATAGCGGGCGCAGAGGTCGGCACCGTGCGCCGCACCGTTATCCGCATGAAGGGCGTGAACGGACTGCTCCGCTGGGTGCTCGCGTCGGTGAGGCTCATCGACGAGACAGGGGAGGAGCCGCTCTATTCAATAGAGCTCAGCGACGTCTTCTCA
>JAUMVH010000117.1 GCA_030530245.1 Ruminococcus sp. | reverse complement strand
GGCGGGTCAAGGGCAGAGCCCTTGGCATTAATGGGACGATTTTACCATATAATTCATCGGAGGGAACTGCGATGATGAAAAGTAAAATGTTACGTGATACGGCACTGCTGACGCTAATGCAGCTCGCGCTCGACTCGGCGGCGCTGCTGCTGAACGTCTTTATTACGCGGAGAATGGGCGCTTCCGCGATAGGCATATTCTCGCTCATGGGTTCGTTTCTCGGCTTTGCGGGCATACTCTCGAACGGCAACGCCTTCCTGTGCACGAGCCGCCTCATCTCAGAGGAGATAGGCAAGCGCGGCGGCTCGCCCGTGCGGGTGCTGTTCCACGGGATAAAGCTGTGCCTGCTGCTGAGCGTGGGAGTCTCGGCACTGACCGTATTGCTCGCGGAGCCCGTCAGCCGCCGCTTTTTCAGCGGAGCCGAGGTCACGGGAGCGGTGCGGCTCATGCCGTGCGCGCTCATATCGGGAGCTGTCGCCTGCTGCTTCAAGGGCTACTTCAACGCCACACGCAGAGCCTCGGCGGCGGCTTTCGGTGACATACTCGAATTCGCGGTCAAGGCGGCGGTGATGGTGGTGCTGACGCTCGCGCAGACCGCTCACAGCGAGGCGTCGGTGTGCAGGATAATGATAGTGTCGATAATCTCGGGCAACGTCACCGCGCTGCTGTTCATGCTCGGACTGTTTATCAGGCACCGTCCCGAGCGCGGCGGCAGACCGTCTATAGGCTTCCGCGGGTACATCGCCGCGGCGTTCCCGATAATGGGCGGAGGTATACTCACCGCCGCCCTCAGCAGCACTAACGACGCGCTGATACCGATGTGTCTGCGGCAGTTCGGCGACTCGCAGGAGCAGGCGCTGAGCCTTTTCGGCATATTCGAGGCGATAGTGATACCGACGCTGTTTTTCCCGTCGGTGGTGCTGTGCTCGATGTCGGGCATGATAGTGAGCGAGTCCGCACGCGCTGCCGCCGCAGGCAACCGCGAGCGCATACAGAGCCTGACCTCGCGCCTTATCGAGTGCACGATGGTATACGCGGTATTCGCGGCGGCTGTGCTGCTGCGCTTCGGAGGCACGATAGGGGAGCTCCTCGGCGGGGGAGAGCTCGCGGGAGGGCTCATCTCGGCGATAGCGCCCGTGGTGCCGTTCATCTATATGGAGATAGTGCTCGAGGCGCTCATCAAGGGCATGGGACTTCAGGGCTTCTCGTCGCTGAACTACCTCGCGGAGTACGTGATACGTATCGCGGCGGTGCTGATACTGGTGCCGCGCATCGGCTTCTGGGGGATAGCGGTGTCGTACTACGCGAGCAACGTCTTCGGGAACGTCTCGCGCCTCGTGAAGATACTGCGCCATACGGGCGTGAGGTTCGCGCCTGTGAGAATGCTCGCCTCGCCCGTGCTGTACGCGGTGCTGACGTGCTTCACGGCGGAGCTCCTCTGCCGACCTCTGCCGCTCCCCGAGGACGGTGCGGGGTACATGGCGGCGATGACGGCGGTATGGCTCATAGGCTACGGCGGTGTTTTTGGACTGTTGGTCATTTTTGGAGTGAACGGCTCGAAAAAGGACGACCCGATTGTACTAAATATACAAAGATTGACACAAAAAGTGATGTGATATGTAGAAAAAATTGTGAAAGTATTGCAATTTATTAACATTTGATATATAATTATTCTTGTGGTTGTATAAACCATATATATTACAGACTGCAATTGCAGACTGGCAATTTTTTCAAATCGGAGGAGAATAACCAGATGAAAGACTATGATGTAACCAAAATAAGAAACATCGCACTCGCAGGACACAACGGTTCAGGTAAGACATCGCTCGCAGAGGCTCTGCTGTTCAAGGCAGGAGCAACAGACCGTCTCGGTAAGACCTCCGACGGTACCACTGTTTGCGACTACGACCCCGAAGAGATAAAGAGAGTTATTTCCATCAGCACATCGCTTGCTGCTTTTGAATATAACGACCACAAGATAAACCTGCTCGATACTCCCGGTCTGTTCGACTTCGCTGCCGAGATGACCGAGGGCGTGCGCGCGGCTGACACGGTGCTCATCACGGTATCGGCGAAGTCGGGCGTAAAGGTCGGCGCAAGGAAGGCTTACGACGAGGCTGTAAAGCAGGGCAAGTCCAAGATGTTCGTCGTTACGAAGATAGACGACAAGGACGCTAACTTCTTCAACGTCCTCACAGACCTCAAGACCGTCTTCGGTCCTACGGTTTGCCCCGTAGTAGTTCCCGTTATCAGCGGCGGACAGATAGTTTCATACGTGAACCTCATCGAGATGAAGGCTTACAAGTACGACGGCAAGGGCAACGCTGTCGAGACGGATATGCCCACGGCTGAGATATCCGAGAAATTCGAGTACCGTATCGAGGGACTCGTAGCCGCAGTCTCAGAGGCTGTAGCCGAGACCTCAGACGAACTCATGGAGAAGTTCTTCGAGGGCGAGCCCTTCACGCAGAAGGAGCTCATCGACGGTATCCACGACGGTATGAACAGAGGTATCATCACCCCTGTAGTGTGTACGTCGGCAGTCGACCTCGCAGGCATAGATATGCTCCTCAAGGAGTTCGAGCTCCTGCTGCCCTCTCCCGCAGAGGTGTTCGCGGGCGAGGCTTACACTCCCTCCAAGGACGTAGTGGAGATAGCCTGCAGCGAGGGCGCTCCGCTCTCCGCATACGTATTCAAGACAGTTGCCGACCCCTTCGTGGGCAAGATGTCGTTCATCAGAGTTATGTCGGGCAAGCTCAGAGCTAACAGCGAGGCTGTAAATTCGGCTACGGGCAACAACGAGAAGATAGGCAAGCTCTACACGCTCTGCGGCAAGAAGCAGACCGAGGTAGCGGCAGCAACGGCAGGCGACATCGTGGTAGCCTCCAAGATAACGGCAAATACGGGCGATACGCTCTCGGACGTTTCACGCATCGTGGAGTTCGGCGCGATGGAGTTCCCGACTCCGTGCTACTCGATGGCTGTAAAGCCCAAGGCGCAGGGCGACGAGGCAAAGGTCTCGACCGCTATGGCGCGTATCACCGAGGAAGACCCGTCTCTGACATACGTACAGGACGAGAACACCAAGGAGATGATACTCAGCGGTCTCGGCGAGCAGCACCTCGAGGTAGCGGCGGCTAAGCTCAAGGGCAAGTTCAGCGTGGACGTGGCGCTCTCCGTACCGAAGATAGCCTACAAGGAGACTATCCGCAAGAAGGTAAAGGTCCAGGGCAGACACAAGAAGCAGTCGGGCGGACACGGTCAGTTCGGCGATGTATGGATAGAGTTCGAGCCGTGCGTAAGCGACACCCTCGTATTCGAGGAGAGAGTATTCGGCGGCGCGGTCCCGAAGAACTACTTCCCCGCTGTTCAGAAGGGACTCGAGGAGTCCGTAAAGAAGGGCGTGCTCGCGGGCTGCCCCGTAGTGGGACTCAAGGCTATCCTCGTTGACGGCTCGTACCACCCAGTAGACTCGTCGGAAATGGCGTTCAAGACAGCCGCTTCCATCGCGTATAAGGAGGGTCTCCGTCAGGCTGACCCCGTAATGCTCGAGCCCATCGGCGAGCTCAAGGTAACGGCTCCCGACGACAATACAGGCGACATCATGGGCGAGCTCAACAAGCGCCGCGGACGCGTTCTCGGCATGGAGCCCGTATCGCACGGTATCACGCAGATAATTGCGGAAGTGCCCGTGCGCGAGATGCATGATTTCGCGATGTATCTCCGTCAGACAACGCGAGGCATGGGAAGCTTCACATTTGACTTCCTAAGATACGAGCAGCTCCCCGCGAACCTCCTCACCGAGGTCATCTCAGCAGTAAGCGTTGACGAATAAAAAGAATAACGGCTGACCTTTGAGTGCTACCCTTAGCGGAAAAAGCGGGCTACCGTGCCATGAACTTACGGTTCATATACGGTAGCCTGCGAATCGGCTAAAGGGACACCCTTTATGGTCAGCCGTTTTTGCGTTTATGGAATGTCGCCTTTACGCGGTATTCTTGTAGGGGCGCCCTTTGGGCGTCCGCAGAATCCGAACACGGCAGCGGTTACGTAATTGACGGACCGCCAAAGGCGGCCCCTACAGTTATTCGGTCAGCAAGCCTTCCTCGACCGCAAGCTCGTGCAGGTCTACCACCACGTCCTTGTCGCGGCAGTGGATCGTCAGCTTTGCGCCCTCGCCGCACTGGTAAGCAGGAAAATCGGCGACGAAGGTGTCCTCGCCGATACAGTTGTCCATATTCTGTCTGAACGGCAGACACGGTCGGAGCGTCAGCTCTTGTTCAGCGGGAGCAAATTCCCCGTATCTCAGAGGATAATCGTACCTTATTGCCTTCAGGAGTGTGTCGCATTTCACCCTTACAATAAGGAGTCCGCCGTCATAGAGCTCTCCGTCAGCAGGCGCGTAGACAGGTTCATAATCTAACGAAGCAACGGCAAGTTTTTCTCCGTCGACACATACGCAGTCATTTTCCTTGTCAATTATCACTTCGCTTCCGCTTTGGATTTCCGCGGAAGAATATCTTGTCTGTCCCTTCATTTTGAACTCGCAGATATAGACTTTCGAGCCCTGTCCGTTTGCATAATGCGTTACCTCTATATTTCTCGAGCTTATCGCCATCGGGTTTGCAACGAGCATATTGTACGCCCCCGCAAACAGCACGATGAGCACCATACCTATCACGAGCGCGAGCCTCAGCCGAAGCGAGCGCTTTATCTTTTTCATCGGCTCAATGTCAGCCTTCGGGACTTCGGGCACAGCCTCCCTCATCAGGCGCAGGCGCTCGCGGCAGTCCTCGCAGTCCTCGATGTGCTTGTTGACCTCCTCGCGCGTCTCCTCTGAGGCGAGCCCGTCGCAGTAGACGGGGAGCAGGTCGCGGATTATCTCACATTTCATAGTCGTTACTCCTTTCTCAGCTTTTGCTTGGCGCGGTAGAACGTCACGCGCGCCCAGTTTTCGGTCTTGCCGAAGAGCTCGCCTATCTCGGCGAAGGACATCGCTCCCGTCGCGCGGAGCAGGACTATCTCCTTCTCGGTCTCGGGCAGCGAGTGCACCTGCCGCAGCACGAACATCTTCGAGTCCCTCTGCTCGGCGGCTTCGTCGGGCGGAAGCTGTGACAGGTCGTGCTCGGGGAGAGCCTCCGCAGTATCGGCGGAGGGGTGCAGTCCGCGCCGCCTCATTTCATTGTACCATAGGTTCTTCGCGATGGAGCACAGCCACGTGCTGACGGAGCATTTCCCGTCAAACGAGCCGAGCGAGCCTATCGCGCGCACGAAGGTCTCCTGCGTGAGCTCGCGCGAGGCGTCGCAGTCTCCGCTCATGCCGAGCAGGTAGGTGTATACCTTTGTGCCGTATTTTTCGTAGTATTCCTCGATGTCTCTCTTCATTGGCTGACCTCCTTCAGAAGCTTCTGTATATTAGTAGCTTTGAAAGGCAAAACGTTACAGATCTTTCAAAAAAAGATTTTCCCCTGCACTGGGCAGGGGAATTATTCTCATACAAGTTCCGAGATATTGACAGCGAGACTGCCGTCGTAGATATTTACGGGTACGGCGCTGTCGAAGGTGTAGATGTTCGGGAGGTCACTGCGCTCGAAGAAGTAGACGAGGGTCTTTTCGTTCTTCGGGTCGACTATCCAGTACTCGCGGACGCCGAATCTCTGATAGAGAGCAAGCTTGCTGATGAGGTCGTCGCTGCGGTTCGTGGAGAGCACCTCTATGACCCAGTCGGGCGCACCGTAGCAGCGCTTCTCGTCGTATTTGGACGGGTCGCAGATAACGAACACGTCGGGCTGAACTACGTTATAGTTGTCGAGCTTGACGTCGAGCGGCGAGACAAAGGGCTTGCAGTCGCCCTTATTGCTTCTGATGAAGCTGCGTATCTCTGAATACAGACCGCCGACTATTTCCTGATGAAGCACATTCGGAGTGGCGAAGTCGACTATCTGCCCCTCACGGAGCTCAACGTGCTCGTTGGACTCGGGAGTGAGTGCGAAGTATTCATCGGCTGTATACTTGTGATTATTAGGCATTGGCATAGAATTTCCTCCTTTACCAAATAGTATTCCTCTTATCGTGTGAAATAGACGTTAGTCGAGAACAGGCAGATACGCGAGCGCGTTCATAGCCTTTGCCTTTGCGGCAGCTTCGTCGAAGGAGAGCTTGTCCGCGGTGATGAAGGACGTGCCGTTCTCGTCGGTGTAAGCGCCCTCGCCCACGTTTTCGGAGTCGGCGGGCACGCGGAAGTACCACTGCGCCCTGAGCTCGCTTACGGGAGCAACAAAGCTGTTATCGCTCGAGGGCTCCCACGACTGCGAGAACACCGTCACCTTGTGCTTGACAGCTTCGATGACGTCGCCCATTACAGCGCTCGCCGTCGGGAGCTTTCCCGCGCCTCTGCCGTAGAACATCGCCTGGTCTATGCCGTCGCCGTATACGAGCACAGCGTTGAAGACGTCGTTGACGCCTGCCATTATGTTCTCGTGGGGAACGAGCATGGGCATAACGGCGGGAAGTATACGTCCGTCGTCGAGGCGTCTCACGGAGGCGATAAGCTTTATCGCGTGACCGAGGATATCAGCCGCGGCAACGTCAGCGAGGTCGACCTCGGAAATACCCTTGGTGAAAACGTCCTTGGGATAAACGTGTCTGCCGAAGACGAGGGAGGAGATTATGCATATCTTGCGGCACGCGTCGTGACCCTCAACGTCAGCCGTCGGGTCTTTCTCCGCGTAGCCGAGCTTCTGCGCGAGCGCGAGAGCGTCTGCGAACGACATATTGTCGTTGTACATCTTCGTGAGAATGAAGTTGGTCGTGCCGTTGAGGATACCCGCGACCTTGCTTATGTCGTTAGCCGCGAGGCAGCGGTGGAGCGGGCGGATTATCGGGATAGCGCCGCCGACGCTCGCCTCGAAGAAGAAGTTGCAGTTGTGAGCCTTAGCCGCTGCGAGGAGGATATCGCCTTTCTCGGCGACGAGCTCCTTGTTCGAGGTGGAGACGCTCTTGCCCTTTTCGAGGCACGCCTTGACGAAGGTGAAAGCAGGCTCGACTCCGCCCATACACTCGGCAACAGCCGTCACCTCGTCGTCACTGAGTATATCGTTGAAGTCCTTCGTGAATTTATCCTTATACGGCGAGTCGGGGAAATCGCGGAGGTCGAGGATATACTTGATATCCATCTCCGTACCCGCGCGCTTCTCGATGCTTTTCCTGTTCTTGTAGAAAAGCTCGACAACGCCCGAGCCGACAACACCGTGACCTAATACTGCAAATTTGACTGACATAAAAGAAAACCTCCGTTATCATTCGGCGGAGAGGACTTTCGCCTCAAGCACGCCGTCAAGTTCTGTTATCGAGTTAAGGGAGAGTATCTCATCGGGCGAGGCGTCCGCCATTCTCAGCGAGATATTGACGTTAGCGGCACCGTCGACGGGAATGCTCTGATTTACGGTAAGGATATTGGCGTCGAGCCCGTGCAGGAAGACGAGCACGCTCGAGAGGACGCCGGGGCTGTCGCTCAGCAGGAGGTAGAGATTGACTATCCTGCGGTTGAAGAGCTCCTCGTACGAGAATACGCTGTCCTTGTACTTATAGTAGGCGCTGCGGGAGATACCCACGCGCTTGCAGGCGGAGGCGAAGCTCTTTTCGCCCTTCTGCGCCATGAGCTTCTTGACCTCGAGCACTTTGGTGAATACATCGGGAAGTATCATCGCGTCGACCACGATGAGCTGTGACTTTTTATCCATAACAATCACCCTTAACTGAAAAATCGTCCGCCGTAGGCGAACAACTGTACATTACCTATTAACTATACCACGTTTTGGCGAGTTTGTCAAGTGCGGAAATAAGACTGATTTCGGCAGCATTTTTGTTGAAAATGCCACGAGGTGAGCCGTTAGCTCTGTAGGGGCCGTCTTTGGCGGTCCGTTGATTATGTAACCGTCGCCTTGTTCGGATTCTGCGGACGCCCAAAGGGCGCCCCTACATGATGTTGATTCGTACCGTTTACGTAATTGCGGGACGCCGAGGGCGGCGTCCCCTACAATGCGGCGCGGGCGCACAATGTGCGCCCCTACATCTTGCTTCTCACCTCTTGCTTCTTGCACAACATTGACAATTGTCAGAGAAATTTCACATACAGCACTTGCATTTCTGCGCGGGAAGTGCTATAATATAATATTGTGTAAAGCTGTAAGCTGAATTTTACGGAAAGAAGTGTTTGAAATGACAAAAATAACCATATTCTCGGGCTTCCTCGGTGCGGGCAAGACTACGCTCATCAAGAAGCTCATAAGCGACGGATACAAGGGCGAGAAGCTCGTGCTCATCGAGAACGAGTTCGGACAGATAGGCATTGACGGCGGCTTCCTCAAGGACGCGGGCATCGAGATCACCGAGATGAACTCGGGCTGTATCTGCTGCAGCCTCGTCGGCGACTTCGGCAAGGCGCTCGTGAAGGTGCTCGACGAATACAAGCCCGACCGCATACTCATCGAGCCCTCGGGCGTGGGCAAGCTCAGCGACGTCATCAACGCAGTCCGCAACATCGACGCCCACGACGTCGAGCTCGACGGCTTCACAACGGTCGTTGACGCGAAGAAGTGCAAGATGTACCACAAGAATTTCGGCGAATTCTTCAACAATCAGATAGAGTACGCGAGCTGCATTATCCTCAGTCACACGGCGGGGCTCTCGCAGGAGAAGCTCGGCGAGGCGGTCGAGCTCATACGCGAGCTCAACAAGGAGGCTCCCGTCGTAACTACGGAGTGGGACGAACTCACGGGCAAGCAGCTCGTTGACGCGATGACGCAGAAAAACACGCTCAGCGATGAGCTGAAAGCGCTGCTCGACGAGGCAAATCACGAGCATGAGCACCACCATCATCATGACGACGATGATGACGAGCATGAACATCATCACCACCACGACAACGACGAGTGCGGCTGCGGACATG
>JAUMVH010000116.1 GCA_030530245.1 Ruminococcus sp. | reverse complement strand
AGACGACGGGGATTATCTCCATGCTCTTGAGCAGAGTCTTGCCGACAAAGTAGCCGAGCACAGACAGAACATAGGGGATAAACAGCAGGTAGATGATACTGCGCGGAACCTGCTTTTTCTTGAAGAAGCTGTAGATTATCGCCGCGAGGCTGATGATGAAGAACAGCACGATTATCAGCAGGAAGGCAGTGTGCATGAAGCCGTATTCGCGCGTTAGAACGGGAGTTCCGTCGACGATCCCGAACGTCATGCTCTTGTAGAAGAACGTCCTGTAGCCGATGGAGAGTACCGAGCCGTACAGCAATATACAGCAGACGAACAAAGCGTCTTTGATCCACTTGCTCAGCTTTATCTCGCACATATTGAGTATGCTCAGCATGATGAAATATTGCAGGAAGCACGCTCCGAGGTAGATTATCTTGTTGGCGAGGATAGATTCGCCGATGGTCTCGGCGTGGGAGTACATCACGTAGCCGAGGCACGCGACGGATACGAGGGTGAATATCATAGTCAGCGTGATATCGAAGTGCTTGTGCCACATGATGACGTAGACTATCAGCAGTATGACAGACAGCACGAAAAGCACGCTGTAATAGGTCGCAACCAAGCCGCAACCTCCTTTCTTATGTCACTTCTTTTTGAATTTGCTGAGCTGACCGACGGCGTAGATGCCGAGGGCGAAAGCCACAACAAATCCCATCATCGCGATGAACGGTATGCCGTTGAACTGCGGCTTTATGTCGGTCGTGCAGATTATACACGAGCCGATGAACATCACGCAGGCGATAACAGCGAGCGTGAGGTTTTTCACGGTGGACTGCACCCTGCTGACGAGGTCGTCGTAGCCCATGAGCTCGAAGCCCACCTTCATCTTGCCCTTTGACAGGTTGCGCAGGAGCGAAACGAGCGCGGCGGGCACCTGCTTCGCGTCGAGCCCTACGGAGACTACCTCCTTCATCGCATCGTGGAGCTTCTCGCGCAGGTCGAAGTTCTCGCGCAGACGCTTCAGCATTTTCTGCGTGAGGAAGTCGAAGAGGTTGAGGTCGGGGCAGAATTCCTGCAATACGCCCTCGATAGTGACGAGACTGCGCACGAGCATAGTGAATCTGCTCGGCATGGTGATATTATGCTTTGCGAGAATATTCTTGAGGTCGGCGAGGAGCTCGCCCATGTCCATGCCTGCGAGGTCCTTCGCGGACATATACCGCGCAATGAGGTAGTCGACGTCCTCGGTCATTTTCGGCTTGTTTATCTCGGAGTTTGCAACGCCCATCGCGAGGATTATTGTGCATACCCTGTCGGAGTCCTTTTGCAGGAGCGCGAGCACGATGTCCTCGATGAGCGAGATATCGCGCTCGTTTATCTGTCCTATCATGCCGAAATCGATCCAGTAGGGGACACCGTTGCTTATCATGATATTGCCCTGATGAGGGTCGCCGTGGAAGATACCGACGTCGAGCACCTGATGTATATAGTTCTCGATGAGCGCCTTGCCGACGCGGTCGTGGTCGATACCGTCAGCGTCTATCTTATCGGTTTTTTCGAGGGAGTAGCCGTCCACGAAGGTCTGTGTGAGGATACGCTCGGTCGTGAGGTCGTCGATTATCTCGGGACACGATACCTTGAAGGTGTCCTCGATACAGAGATTGCGGAAAAGCCGCGTGTGCTCGGCTTCAACGCGGAAGTCGAGCTCCTCCTCGGTGACCTTCTCGAGCTGTTCTATCGCGGACTTGAAGTCGACTATCTTGCTTCCGTCCTCGGTCTCGGTGACGACGTTGACCACCGCCGCGAACTTTTTCAGCAGCACGAAGTCTTTGCGGACAGTGTCGGCGATGTAGGGACGCTGGACCTTTGTCACAACGCGCGTGCCGTCCTTGAGCACGCCGTAGTGAGCCTGCGCAACGGAAGCCGACCCGAGCGGCTCGTCGCGGAATTCCGAGTAGATATCGTCGATTTTTCTGCCCGTTTCCTGCTCGATGACCGAACGAACGGTCTCGGCGTCGAGCGGACGGACGTTGGTGCGGAGTTTTTGTAGCTCCCTGCAATAGCTCTCGGGGAGGATATCCGTTCTGCTTGACATTATCTGTCCGAGCTTGACGTACGTTGGACCGAGGTCCTCGAGAGTAGTGCGCATTTCCTCGGGCGTAAAGCCTTCCGCGTAGAAATTGTGCCGTGTAAAGACTGCGAGTATCTCAGTGCTCCTCAGATTGCGGAGCTTGCCGATTTTTTCGTTTTTCATAGTGCGCCTCCCTCAGACTTTGACAGGGAAGAGCCATATCAGCCGCAGAGTGCTGATGAGCGAGCAGCTCATCATAACGCCGCCCGTGACCTGCATTAGGACTTCCTCGGTGCGCATACGCGGCTCGACGAAGATGAATATGCCGAAAGCGAGCAGTCCGAGCGAGAGCGGCACCATTATCCACCAGCCCTTTCTCCGCGAGCGCTTGGCGTAGATGATAGCGTGGAAGACGCCGTACACGCCGATAAGTATCGGCACAATGCCGACAACGTAAGAGAGCAGCTCCATGAACATCCTGTCGTAGCACCACAGAGCGATACCGAGGATGCCCAGTATAAGCCCGAACGAGAGCTGGAAGTACCGCATTATAACCTTGGAGCTTCCGATGAAGGAGAATATGGAGTGCACGCAGGCAACGAGCAGCCCGAAACCCAGCACTGCGCTGAGGAAGGGCACGTACTCATATGGCAGCAGCAGGAGCAGAAGTCCCGCAAACATAAGAACGATAGAGGTCATGATGACGCTTCGTTTGATTTTGTCCAATTCCTTGAAAAGCATAAGCGCCTCCGTGAAAGTAATATATACATATTGTACCACATAACGAGATTTTTTTCAATGAAAAGCTGATGTTTTTTCATCATTTTCATCAAAAATCTCAGGAAATGAGCGGCAGAAATAATTAAATATATAAAATATAAAAGAATCGGTTGCAAAATCGTGTGAAATGTGCTAAAATATAAAAGATGTCCCAATAGCTCAGTAGGATAGAGCGACTGCCTCCTAAGCAGTAGGCCGGAGGTTCGACTCCTCTTTGGGACGCCAGCGGCGTGTCGCCGCAGCCGGTTCGCGCCTCACTTTATGTGGGGCGCGAATTATTTTCCGCGACTTAAACTTGTTGCAAACCGAAAGAAACCACATAAAGCGGGCGCGCGCGATTCGCGGTTCAGTTCTAATGGACCGCGAATTTTTTTCCCGCGACTCATAGTGTATCTAAATCGCTTCAATTTTCAGCGGTGTGTCACCGCAGCCAATTCGCGTCTTACTTTATGTGGGGCGCGAATTTTTTTTCGCGACTTAAACTTGTTGCAAACCGAAAGAAACCACATAAAGCGGGCGCGCGCGATTCGGCTGCAAGGACACCGTGCTGAGGTTCGTTTTTTTTGAACCTCTATTATTATTGTTTCGGAAAAATCTTGCTATTTATCCGATTATATGTTATAATAAAAGTAAGTTTTTTCAGGAGTTGATAACAATGGAGACCACAGCGGTCACAACAGCTTCAAGGGTGAATGCGGCAGTCGAGAGCATACAAGAACAGGTGAGCGAAGCCTCCGACTTTATGTCGAAACTGGGCGACTACGCCAAGAAATTCCTGCCGCTCATCGTGGTGGCACTCATCATACTCATGATCGGCTACATAATCACGAAGCTGCTGACTAAGATAATCGACCGCGCGATGAAGCGCTCGAAGATCGACGCAGGAGCTAAGAATTTCCTGCTCTCGGTCATAAGGATAGCGCTGTACACGGTCGTGCTCGTGATGGCGCTGTCGGTACTGAAGGTGCCTATCTCGTCGATAATCACGATACTCGGCGCGGCGGGACTCGCGGTCAGCCTTGCGCTCCAGACCTGTCTGTCCAATCTTGCGGGCGGATTCATAATCCTGTTTTCGAAGCCTTTTGTGACAGGCGACATCATCGAGATAGACAGCACTGTCGGCACAGTCCGCGCGATAAGCATACTCTACACCAAGATAGACACCTTCGACGGCAAGACGGTCTTTATCCCGAACGGCAAGGTCTCGGACGCGAAGCTGATAAACTACACCGAGAGCCCGCTCCGCAGGATAGACCTGACGTTCTCGATAGCCTACGGCGAGGACTTCAAGAAGGCGCAGGCAATCATTTGCGAGGTCATCAACAGCGAGCCGCTGATACAGTCGATACCGTGTCCCGTTGTGAGAATGGGACGCCACGGTGAGAGCTCGATAGACATAGACGCGCTCGTATGGGTCAAGAACAGCGATTACCTTTCCACGCGATACGATCTGCTCGAAAACGTCAAGGCGGCGTTCGACGAGAACGGCATAGAGATACCGTTCAGCCGGCTTGACGTCCACATGAAATAAAACGGAGACAATATGGAAGAGAAAAAGGAACAAAAGAAGAAGCGGCGTTTCCGCTGGTGGCATCTCTGCTACATATTTGCGGCGCTGCTGGCAATTTGGTGGTTCAACAACTACACGATAAGGGTCAACAAGAATGCCTATGTGACGGAGAAGGTCACCACGCGCTTCCGAATCGTTGTCATAAGCGACCTGCATATCCACGAGGGCGGCATAGGCGGAGATAAGGTGCTCAGCAAGATAAGCGCCGCCGACCCCGATATGGTGTTCGTGCTCGGAGATATGTACACGACGGGCAGCGAGCAGCAGGTCATCGACATGGCGGCAAAGGCTGTGACGGACATCGCTGCGGAGGGCTATCCCACGTACTTTGTCAGCGGCGAGCACGACACGGACAAGGGCTATATAGCCGCGCTCGAATCCGCGGGTGTGAACGTTATGAACTACAGGAGCGATATCATCGAGGTAAAGGGCAACAGGGTGCAGCTCATCGGCATTGACAACGTCTACTACTCGCCGACATTTGACCTGAGCAACGAGTTCACGGTCGACGACGGCTGCCTGAGCATACTCCTCGCACATATACCTAATTATCCCGCATTTTCGGAGTTTGGCACCGACCTCACCATCTGCGCGGACACTCATGGCGGTATGTTCCAGCTCCCGTTCGACCTCGGTCCGCTCGTAGACCCCGACAATACCGACCGGTGGTTCCCGCAGATACTGACCGACGCCACCGTATTTGACAAGGGCTGGTTCCAATACGTGGGCGGCGCGATGTTCATTACGTCGGGACTCGGTGATTCGCCGTATCCCGTGCGCTTCAACAACCGTCCCGAGGTCGTGGTGCTCGACATACTTCCCGAGAAGGAGGAGTCGTGATGAAAACGGACATCGTTATCATAGGCGGCGGAGCATCGGGCTTTGCGGCGGCTATGGCGGCAAAGGAGACGGCTCCCGAGTTAAGCGTGCTCATCGCGGAGAAGCTCCCGCGCACGGGCAAAAAGCTTATCGCCACGGGCAACGGCAAATGCAATCTCAGCAATATGTCACTCGCAAGCCGCAACTTCCACGGCAGCATCGACGCTATGTCAATAATCGGCAGGACTCCCGACTGGCGCGAGCTATTCACCGAGAAGCTCGGAGTTGCCTGTGTTACGGGCAGCGAGGGGCGCGAGGGCGGAGTTTACCCCCGCAGCAACAGCTCGACGACTGTGCTCAATGCTATCCGTTTAAGACTGTCGGCTCTCGGAGTCACGGAGCAGTGCGAGTGTGAGATCACCGATATAAAGCCGACAAACGGCGGCTTTACGCTTACATACAGCGGTGGGGAGATATCCTGCCGCAAAGTCATAATCGCGGCGGGAGGCTATGCCGCGCCCTCGTTCGGCACGGACGGCGGAATGCTGCGAATACTCAGGAATATGGGTATAAAGTCCGAGAAGATATGTCCCGCTGTGGCTCCGCTGAGAGTCAGCCCCGAGAGGCTGAAGGGCTTGAAGGGAGTCCGCGTAAAGGGCGAAATAGCTGCATTTTCGGGCGGCAGGGAGCTCCGCCGCGAGCGGGGAGAGCTCCAGTTCAACGAGAACAACATCTCGGGAATATGCGTGTTCAACCTTGCCTACCTGTTTCAGCAGTACGAGGGCAGACTCACGCTCCGCGCCGACCTCGCCCCCGATATGACAGCGGAAGAGCTTGCGGCGTACTTCCGCAGAGTTCGTGCAGACCGCCGCGGCAACACCGCCGAGGAACTCCTGAGCGGCTTCTTCGTGAAAAATCTCGCGGTTTGGCTTATCAAGAATATCCTCGGCAGATCGCCTGCCGAGCCGATAGAAAGCGTCTCCGACAGGGATATCGCCGCACTTTGCAGCGGTATCAAGTCCGTGGAGTTCGAGGTCACGGGCTGCTCGCCGTGGCAGAATGCGCAGTCCACGATGGGCGGTATTTCGGCGGATAGCGTGACCGACAAGCTTGATTGCGTGAAGTACGGCGGAATGTACCTCTGCGGCGAGATCTTGGACGTCGCGGGAGACTGCGGCGGCTACAATCTTCAATGGGCGTGGTCGTCGGGAACATGGGCAGGAAAAAACGCGGCTCTGTCGCTGAAAGGCGGTAAATATGATTAGAGTCGGCAACATAAAAGTCCCGCTCGACTTCGATTTTACGCAGCTTGAGCGGTTCTGCGCGGACAGGCTCGGCATCCCCGAGAGCAGGCTGCGTTCCGTGAAGCTGTCGAAGAAATCGGTCGACGCGCGCAGAAAAAGCGACGTGCACTTCAACATCTCGCTCGACATCTCCGCGAAAGGGGAGGCAGCGCTGCTGAAACGGCTTAAAAACGCCGTTCCCGTCGAGAAATACGTGTATGAGATACCGCAAGTCATCGTCGGGAGCCGCCCCGTTATCGTCGGCTTCGGACCCGCGGGAATGTTCGCGGCGCTCGTGCTCGCAAGCGCGGGAGCACGCCCGATAGTCCTCGAGCGCGGCTACGACGTGGATTCGCGCGTCAGGGCGGTCGAGGAGTTCCGCAGCACGGGCAGGCTCGATACCGAGTGCAATATCCAGTTCGGCGAGGGCGGCGCGGGGACGTTCTCGGACGGCAAGCTCACGACGGGCATAAAGGACAGGCGTATCCGCTATGTGCTCGAAAAGCTCGTGGAGTTCGGCGCTCCCGAGGAGATTCTGTATATGGCGAAGCCCCACATCGGAACGGACAAGCTCCGCGGCACGGTCAGGGAGCTCCGCGAGCACGTGATATCGCTCGGCGGCGAGGTTCGCTTCGGAGCGCGCTTCTGCGGCTACGAGAACGAGAACGGGCATATTTCCGCGGCAATATACACCGACAGCGACGGCGAGCACACGATAGCCACCGACAGCATTATCCTCGCCACAGGTCACAGCGCGCGTGACGTTTTCGAGCTCCTGTACGAGCGCGGAGTCGACCTCTCGCAGAAGAATTTCGCGGTGGGAGTCCGTATCGAGCACCTCCGCGAGGACATAGACAAGGCTATGTACGGCGATTTTGCGGGACACCCCGCACTGAAAGCTGCCGATTACAAGCTCGTCGTCCACCTCCCGAACGGTCGCACGCTGTACACGTTCTGTATGTGTCCGGGAGGGGAAGTCGTGGCGGCTTCCTCGGAGGAGGGCAGGCTCGCGGTCAACGGCATGAGCTGTTTTGCGCGAGACGCGGTCAACTCCAACAGTGCGCTGCTCGTGAATGTCGGCAGCGAGGATTACGGCAGCGACCACCCGCTCGCGGGTATGCACTTCCAGCGGAGGCTCGAGGAGCGCGCCTACAATGCGGGCGGCGGAGGCTACAGCGCTCCCGTATGCACGGTCGGGGAGCTGACAGATAAGCAGCTCTGCGACGGCTTCGGACGCGTCGCTCCCTCGTACACACCCGCCGTGAAAAAGGCTCTGCCCGATGAGTACCTGCCCAGCTTCATCTGTGAGTCGCTGAGGCGCGGCATAGCTGAAATGGGCAGAAAAATAGACGGCTTCGATGACCGTGATGCGATCCTGACGGGTATCGAGAGCCGCAGCAGCTCGCCTGTGAGGATAAACAGGGGAGACGACCTGCAATCGCTGTCCGTGGGGGGCTTGTACCCGTGCGGAGAGGGCGCAGGCTACGCAGGAGGAATAGTTTCCGCAGCAGTTGACGGAATCAAGTGCGCGGAAGCGGTAATAGAAAAAATGAACGGAGGCAAAATATGAAAGTCAATGTAATAGGCGGCGAGATGAGTCCGCGCGAGATAGACGAGTACATCGCATACGCAGGCAGAAAGTACCCCGGCAGACAGATACGCCAGCTCGATATCATCATCGACGGCGAGTTCGTAGACATCAAGACCTACTTCAAGGACACTGATTTTCAGCACGCGTACCGCTCTGCCGATTACCTCGTGAACACGATGGACAAGCTCAATGACGCCAAGCAGAAGGAGTTCTCGGAGAAGCAGCGTCACGGCGTCGGAGAGGACGAATAATGGAGCTCACGAATATCGGAACAGTCAGGGAGATACTCTCCCGCCACGGCTTCAGCTTCTCGAAGGGGCTGGGGCAGAACTTCATCGTCAACCCGACGATATGCCCGCAGATAGCCGAGGAGGGCAACGCACAGGCGGGCTGGGGCATACTCGAGATAGGTACGGGTATCGGAGTGCTCACAAAGGAGCTCGCTCTGCGTGCGGACAAGGTCTCGGCGGTGGAGATAGACACGCGGCTGCTGCCCGTGCTTGAGGAGACGCTTGCCGAGTTCGGCAACATAAAAATATACAACGAGGACGTAATGAAGGCGGATCTCCGCGGTATCATCGAGCGCGATTTTGCGGGACTTCACGCCGCAGTCTGCGCAAACCTGCCGTACTACATAACCTCGCCCGTGATAATGCTGCTGCTCGAGAGCAAGCTGCCAATTGAGTCGATAACGGTAATGGTGCAAAAGGAAGCCGCCCAGCGCCTGTGCGCAAAGGTCGGCTCTCGCGAGTCGGGAGCTATCACCGTCGGCGTCAACTATTACGGCACCGTCCGCAAGCTGTTCGACGTATCGCGCGGGAGCTTTATGCCCTCGCCGAAAGTCGATTCCGCGGTCATCCGCATAGACATCGACAAGGAGCCGCGTTTGAGCGGGGAGGAGGAAGATTTCTTCTTCAGGGTCGTGAAGGCGGGCTTCTCGCAGAGGCGCAAGACCATCGCGAATTCCCTGTCCTCGCAGCTCGGAGCTGACAAGGAACAGGTGTATTCGGTGCTTCGCGGGCTCGGGCTGTCAGA
>JAUMVH010000115.1 GCA_030530245.1 Ruminococcus sp. | reverse complement strand
CGGACGAGCGTTTCATCTGCTCTGCGGTGCCTGCGAAGTCGGTGACACACTCGGTGTCGTATCCCGCGTTTTTCAGCAGCACCGACAGCTCGTCGCGCAGAGCTGAGTCGTCCTCTATTATAAGTATCTTCATGAGTGTTCTCCTTGATATTATTATATCTTAGTTTAACATATTGAGCAGCCGAATGCAAGTGCTGCGAACACTTTATTTATTCAAATCGCTAAAAAACCTTTACAAAATTTGTACAAAAAGACGTTGACTAAACTCTTCTTAAAATGATATAATTAAAAAAGGTTCATACCTAAAAAATCATAAGGAGGCAAACATTATGGATTCATTCAGAAAGTATGTAGCTGAGTTCTTCGGCACCTTCGTGCTCGTTTTCCTCGGCTGCGGAACAGCAATGCTCGTGGGCTGCGATGCTTCAAGCGGCAGCGGCTACCTGCTCACGGCGCTTGCATTCGGTCTCGTCATCGTCGGTATGGCGTACTGTATCGGCAACATCTCGGGCTGTCACATCAACCCCGCGGTGTCGCTCGGTGTGCTCATTACAGGCGGTATGTCGGGAGCTGACTTCTGCGGCTACGTTGTAGCTCAGATACTCGGAGCTTTCGCAGGCTCGGGAGCTCTCGCGGCTATCTTCGACCTCGGCGACATTCAGGACATGACAGGCGGCTTCGGTGCCAACGGTCTCGGCAGCCTCACAGAGGTTCCCGACCAGATCACAGGCAAGAGCGTTTGTGCAGGTCTTCTCGTTGAGATCATCCTCACATTCATCTTCGTGCTCACAATCCTCGGCGTAACTTCCAAGAAGTTCAAGCACGGCTCGTTCGGCGGACTCATCATCGGCTTAACGCTCACACTCGTACATATCTTCGGTATCGGTCTCACAGGTACTTCCGTGAACCCCGCAAGAAGTATCGCTCCCGCAGTTCTCGCAGGCGGCGACGCTCTCAAGTACGTATGGGTATTCATCGTAGGACCTCTTGCAGGTGCGGCTCTCGCGGCATTCCTCTACAAGTGGTTCGAAGCTGGCGTTCGCGAGCCCAAGCCCGCTGTTGAGACTGAGAAGACAGTAAAGGCTGCTCCCTCGAAGCCTCATACAAACAGCAAGAAAAAGAAGAAGTAAGCATAAAACGAAAGGTGCTGTCCGATGGGCAGCACCTTTTTTTAGTCTGTTCGCATTTTTTTGCGGAGCATTTTGTTGTCGTACATTCGCTTATCCGCGATGTCGATATAGTACGAGAGGTCTCTGTCGGGGGAAGGAATACCGCAGAACAAGCCTATGCTCGCGCCGACCCTGTAGGGCTTGTCGGAAGCGGCATTGTACCTGTCGAAGAAGTCGTTGATGTATGTAGTGTACGAGGCGACTATCTCGTCCGTATAGTCGTAGCAGCCGACTATCGCGTACTCGTCGCCGCCGATACGTGCGCATATCTCGTTGTTCGAGCAGCAGGTCGTGAGTCCGTTCGCGACTACGATTATGGCGTTGTCGCCCTCGACGTGTCCGAAGTTGTCGTTGATGTGCTTGAGCAGGTCGAGGTCAGCCATGAGAATGAGGAGGTTCTTCTCCTCAGCCTTGGCGCGCCTGAAGAGCGTCTCCGAGAACTTGTTGAAGCCCTGTCTGTTGTATACGCCTGTGAGGGTGTCACGCAGCGAGCTTAGCGATATGCGCTGATTTATAGCCGTCAGCTTCGTTCTTACACGCAGGAATTCGAGCGCGATGTTTATGTTCCTGTTCCATAGCGAGAAGACCTTGCTCACGGTGGTGTTGATGTCGAAGAACTTGAATATCGTGTAGCCGAAGCACCTGTCCATGAAGTGGAGCGGGAGCAGTATGTACATCGACGGCTCGGGAGATATCTCGCTCATATATTCGGGGATAATGTCGTGCGAGTTGAAGCGCCGCTCCTCGTAGTCGTAGCGTGTGTTGTTGTAGATGAGCTTGGTGTCCATCAGCTCCGAATATCCATTGCGGAGGTAGTCCGTCTCGTCGAGGTTCTCGAAGCTGTCCCATTCGTGGCACAGGTTTATCATCAGTATCTCGATATTGTCGATGATGTAGATGTAATTTGAGAGCAGGTGCAGGAGGTGGTCGAGATTCTCGGACTGCATGAGTCCCTCAGCCATGCCGCTGTTGTTGAAGAAGAGCTCGTAATTTCCCATCTTGGTATTGAACTCGGTTCGGGTGTCGATTAGGTCCTGCTTGGTGAGGTTGCAGCCGCAGCTTCCCGCGAGAATGAGCGAGCTCTCGCCGCATTTGACGAGCTCGGCTTCCTCGCCTGTTATCATCTTGTGCAGGGCACATACAGCGCGTGCTCCGAGTGTGCTGTTTTCGGGGAAGATAGTCGTGAGCGACGGTATGCACTCGATAGCCTCGCGCGAGCCGTCATAGCCCGAAACCATTATATCCTCGGGCACTCTTATGCCATACTTGGCGAGTCCCTGACAGAGGTAGATGCCCATGGAGTCATTTGCGCAGACCACAGCCTCAGGCTTCCTGCGTTTGCCGCTCCCTATCTCGTCGGCAAGAGCCTCCGCCGCATCCCTCCAGAAGTCGCCGTAAATGATGTCGTCATATCCTACTGTCAAGCCGTGCTTCTCCATTGAACGCTTATACCCCGCGGCTCTCGTCTCGGAGGGCGACATACCCTGAAATCCCGTAAGGCAGATGATATCCTTGCATTGGTGGTGGTCGATGAAGTGGTCGGTCATCTTCTCGAAGATGTCGGTGTCGTCGGCGTATATGCTCTCAAACGAGCGGTACTCGTTGTCAATGGCTATAGTAGGCACACCGAGCTTCTCAATGTACTTGGTCAGCCAGTTGATGAGCGTAAAGCTCGCGATATTGCCTGTGAGGAAGATGACTCCGTCTATATTGTCAGAGGTGAGCAGGCGGTAGATGTTCTCCTCGCCAGCCTCGATGGCGGGTGAAGTGTTGATATTGAACGACATCAGCAGAACTATCGCGTCATAGCCGAGAGCTTTTGCCTGTGCCTCTATACCGGCGCATATCCTGTTCATATAGTCGTTTGCGATATCAGCCGCAAGGACCGCTATACGTTTCCTTTTATCCATATGCGCTCACCGCCTTCGTTTACTTTAATTCGGCAATCGTTACTCCGTCCTCGCCCTCGCCGTACACACCGAGGCGGAAGCTCTTGACAGAGGGGTGGTTTTTCAGCCGCTTGTGGACTGCGGCGCGAAGAAGTCCCGTACCCTTGCCGTGGATTATTGAAATTATCGAAATATTTGACATTACAGCCTGGTCAATGAACTGGTCGAGCTGGTATATGCCGTCGTCGCAGGCACAGCCGCGTATGTCGAGCTCCATTTTGCCGCGGCGCTCAGCCTTTACGCCTACCCTGCCGACATTGCTGCCGCGCTTTTTCTGCACAGGCTTGTTGCCGACCGTGACCTTTGGAGCTTCCTCAAGCCTCAGGCGTGAGATGTTCATCTTCGTCTTCATTACGCCCATCTGCACGAAAACGAAGTCGCTTCCGTCGGGGTCGCCAGAAACTATGCCCTTGCGTCCGAGGTCGACGACGTAGACCGTGTCTCCCCTTTTCAGCTTGCGCGGCAGGACGTAGCCCTCGTTTGGGTCGCCTCCCGTAATAGGATTCGCTGTATCGTACATCTTGTTGAAGTTCTGCTTGGAGCGTGACTTCATGCCCGATACATTGGCGCTGAAATTCTTCTTGTCCTTCTCCTTGCGGAGCTTTTCGAGCTCGTCGATGAGCTCGTTGGACTCAGCCTTTGTCTGCTCTATGATAGTCATCGCCTGTAAGCGCGCCTTTTCGAGCAGGTCAGCCTTGCTGTTTTCGAGCTCCTCCTTGTCGGCACGTATCTTTGCCTCATGCTCTGCGGCTTCCGCACGGAGTTTCGCAGCCTGCTCGCGCTCACGTTCGAGCTCGATACGCGAGGCTTCGAGCTTGCCGATGACGTCCTCGAGGCGGGTATTGGCGTCGCTTACGAGAGACTTTGCCTCCGCGATGATGTCTGCGGGCATACCGAGGCTCTCGGATATGGCGAAGGCGTTGGACTTTCCGGGCGAGCCGACTATCAGCCTGTATGTGGGCTTGAGCGTTTCGATGTCGAATTCGCACGACGCGTTCTCGACATTCGGAGTGTCGATCGCGAACACCTTCAGCTCCTGATAGTGAGTAGTCACCATGAGCCGTGCACCGTCGAAGATAAGGCGCTTTATTATGGATACGGCAAGAGCCGCACCCTCAACAGGGTCGGTTCCCGAGCCGAGCTCGTCGAGCAGTACGAGTGAATGCTCGTCCGCCGTGCCGAGTATCTCTATGACCTTGTTTGTGTGAGACGAAAACGTTGACAGGTTCTGCTCAATGCTCTGGCTGTCGCCTATGTCAACGAGGATATTTTCAAATACGGAAATTTTGCTGCCGTCCGAGACGGGTATAAGGAGTCCGCACATCGTCATCGCGGCGAGGAGTCCCGCCGTTTTCAGTGCGACCGTCTTACCGCCCGTGTTGGGGCCCGTTATGATAAGCGCCTGATAGTCCTCGCCGAGCGACAGGTCTATCGGCACAGCCTTTTTCCTGTCGAGCAGCGGGTGCCGTGCATTTTTAAGGCTTATAATGCCGTCGTCGGTTATGACGGGCATGGAAGCGTGCATTTTCGCGGCGAGCTCCGACTTCGCGAAGTAGAGGTTCAGCTCCGCACAGACCTTGTAGTTCTCGCAGAGCACGTCCGCATAGTCGCCGCACTCGCGGCAGAGCTCGCGGATAATGCGCTCTATCTCCTCCTGCTCTCTGCCTTGGAGGATACGAATGTCGTTGTTCGCCTCGACTATCGCCATCGGCTCGATGAATATGGTCTGTCCCGTTGCGGAGGTATCGTGCACGAGACCGCTCACCTGTCCGCGGAATTCGGACTTGACGGGCAGCACGAAGCGTCCGTCGCGGATGGTGACATTGCTCTCCTGCAAATACTGCTGCGTGGTCTTGTTCTTGACCATTTTGTCAAGAGTTTCGCGCAGCTGCATACCCGCCTTGTTTATCTTGCGGCGTATCGCGGCAAGCTCGGGGCTGGCGGCGTCCGCTATCTCGTTCTCGGAGATAATAGAGCGGTCGAGCTTTTCGAGCAGCCAGTCGTTTGGGGCGAGCTGCGAAAAAAGGTAGCTGAGCTCAGTCTCGACGTTCTCGCAGGAGCGGTACCAGTCGAACAGGCTCTTTATCTGTCTCAGCATCGCGGCGATGTCCATGAGGTCGCGGAGAGATATCACCGCGCCCGATTTCGCGCGCTTTGCCGAGGTCGAGATGTCCTTGAAATTGGAAAACGGCGGCAGTCCGAACTGTATCGAGAGCGCAAGTGCCTGATTGGTCTTGGTGTTCTCGTAGCGGACGCGCTCGAGGTCCGTGTCTGGACGTACAGCGAGCGCCATGCGCTTCGTCTCGTCATTGGAGGCAAGCTCCGCGAGCATTTCAAGTATCTTGTCGAGTTCTAATGTCTGTAGGTATTTATTCATATCATTGACCGTTTTGTACTGATTTGTAAAAATCGAGTGTTTTGAAGTTCCTTTCGAGGTGGGTCAGGAGGTAGTCCTCCGTGAATGCGGCGAGCTTATCCCCCGCCCTCTCCGAGACGCGGAAGTTGAACAGCCTGTCGAAGTCCGCGAGCACTATATGGCGTATCGCTGACAGCTCGGGTAGCCGCAGCTTTGTCCATTTGCCGCCGTCGTCGTCGAAGCAGTCGGAACAGTAGAAGCCGCCGTCCGCCGCCGAAAAGTACAGCTCCTCGGGCTCGAAAACTCCGCACCCTCTGCACGCGAGCACATCGGGCAAATAGCCTATCTCCGACATCAGTCGCAGCTCGAATATGCTCTTGAGAAGCTGCTCGCTGCGCAGTCCCTTCTCGAGGCAGTGAAGCGTGTTCAGCGTCAGGCGCAGTACATTTCCGCTGTCCGTGCGCTCGGATATACAGTAGCGCAACACCTCAGAGAAATAGCTCGCGAGCGACAGTCCCGTGAGAGAATTGCGCAGATCGTAAAATATATGTATAGGCTCCGCACTGTTGAGGTAGAGCCTGTCCCCTCGCTTGTCACAGCAGAAGCGGGAATATGCGAAAAGCTGCGTCGAGCTTCCCGACTTGCCGTTTATCTTGCGGGCACCCTTGACGGAAAGCTCTATTATGCCTTTTTCTTTTGTCAGAACATCAACGAATCTGTCCTGTTCCCCTACGGGACGTTCCTTCAGGACGATCCCCTCTATTATCATCATAGAGCGTATCCCTCTGCGCAGAATAACGCAGGTAGTCGCTGACTCTGCCTGTCTCTGCGAATCTGTTCCAAAGTGTATCCTCTGTCATACAAGCACCTCCGCGAAGCTATTATCTGCTCCGCGAGGGCAGGTATACCAGTAATTATTTGTCTGAGAGTCCGAAGCTGCGGATAAGTCCCTCGCGGTTGCGCCAGTCCTCTTTGACCTTGACCCAGCACTTGAGGTTGACCTTTATCTGAAAGAAGTTCTCGAGCTCCATTCTTGCGGCGGTGGAAGCCTTTTTCAGCATTGCTCCGCCCTTGCCGATAACTATGCCCTTATGGGACTCGCGCTCGCAGTAGATGACCGCTGATATATCAAGGATATTCTTGTCCTCGCGCTCCGTCATCTCCTCAACTCCGACCGCGATACCGTGCGGCACCTCGTCCTTGAGGAGTTCAAGGAGCTTCTCGCGTATCATTTCTGCGGCGAGCACCTTCTCGGGCTGGTCGGTTATCATGTCATCGGGGAAGAAGTGGACGTTCTCCTCCGCGAGCCCGATGAGCTCGTCGAGCACAATGTCCACGCCGTTGTTCTCCGTAACGCTGACGGGTATGACCGCCTTGAAGTCACACTTCGTCGTCAGCTCCGCGATAACGGGGGCAAGCTCGTCCATGTTCCTCAGCAGGTCTATCTTGTTGAGGACGAGTATAACGGGCATTTTCGCCTTGTTCAGCGAATCGAGGAGGTCGAGCTCCTGCTGACCGAGCTTCTTGGTGCAGTCCTGCACAAAGATAACTGCGTCTATGTCGCTGACCGACTCCTTCACCGTGTCGAGCATATGCTCACTGAGCTTGTTCACGGGCTTGTGGAGTCCGGGGGTATCGAAGAAGACGAGCTGTACGTCGTCGATATTGCGGATGCCCGTGATACGGGTGCGGGTGGTCTGCGGCTTGCTGCTCACGGAGGCTATCTTCTCGCCGACCATAGCGTTGAGCAGCGAGGACTTGCCTGCGTTCGTGCGTCCTGCGATGGTAACAAAGGCAGTCCTCGACATTACTCGTTATCTCCCTGAGTTACGAAGGTCACATCACGCGAGATACCGAGCTTCTCGAGGACGGATTCCTCTTTTTCCCTCATTATGCGCTGGTCGAGCTGGCTCGTCTCGTGGTCGTAGCCGAGCAGGTGAAGCATAGAATGTACTGTAAGGAAGCCTATCTCGCGCTCGAGCGAGTGACCGAAGTTCTGAGCCTGCTTTACGGCAGTCTCGAGAGAGATAACGACGTCGCCGAGCTGTACCGCACCTGTCTCGGGGTTGATCTCGACAGTGCCGTCCTCGCCCGTGAGCGGGAACGAGAGGACGTCGGTAACGCTGTCCTTGTCGCGGTAAATTTTGTTAAGGTTCTTGATCTCGTTGTTGCTTACAAAGGAAACGCTGACCTCGGCGTCCTTGCCGAAGTTCTCAGTCGTAAGAACCGCCTGGCAGCATCTTCTTATGAGCAGACGAATGCCGACGGGGACCTTCACCTCTGACTGATTATTTCTGACGTATACCTTAAGCTTGGGCATGATTTTTTCTCCCTTCGTTAAATTTTTCATATGCCTTGATGATGTCCTGTACGAGCTTATGGCGGACAACATCCTTTTCCGTAAATCTGTGAATGTCTATGTCGTCGATACCCTTCAGTATCTTCATAGCCTCTACAAGTCCCGACTTGCGCACGTCGGGCAGGTCTATCTGCGTGATATCGCCTGTTATGACCATTCGGCTGTCATTGCCGAGACGGGTCAGGAACATCTTTATCTGCTCCGATGTCGTATTCTGCGCCTCGTCGAGGATTATGAAAGCTTCGTCGAGTGTGCGTCCGCGCATATAGGCGAGCGGTGCGACCTCGATAATGCCCTTCTCCATATACCGCGCAAAGCTTTCGGCTCCGAACATATCGAAGAGCGCGTCATACAGCGGTCGGAGGTAGGGGTCGACCTTGTCCTGCATATCGCCCGGGAGGAAGCCGAGCTTCTCGCCTGCCTCGACTGCGGGACGTGTTAGGATTATTTTCTTGACCTTGTGCTCGCGGAAAGCCTTGACTGCCATCGCGACCGCGAGGTAGGTCTTGCCCGTGCCTGCGGGTCCGATACCGAGCACTATGGTGTTATTCTTTATCGAGTCGAGGTAGCGCTTCTGCCCGACTGTCCGCGGACGGACTATCTTGCCCGATGAGGTCATGCAGACGCCGTCGCCTCCGAGCTCCTCGAGCTGCTGCTCGATACCGTCGGCGACCATCGACGTGACATAGCGTATGGTCTGCTCGCTCAGCGGCTGACCGCGTCCGCTCATTTTCAGCAGGGCCTCGACCGCCTTTGCGGCGTCGCTCGCGGACGGCTCCTCGCCTATTACCTTGATATTGCCGTCCCTGCTGACGATGTTGACGTCGTACTGCTTCTTTATATTGGCAACGTTGCCGTCGAGCTGTCCGAACAGTGCAGAGAGCTGCTCCGCGCTGTCGACGGTTACTATCTTCTCAGCCATCAGCAATCCCCCTTTACATTGCCGCGCTCCTCGGGGAAAGCTCCCGCGTTGGCGAGCGCCGCGTTGGAGTACGCGTGGTCGGACGTGACCTCGCGTATCACGGTCACATTGTCGGGGAAGAGTATCCGCTGGCTCTCGCTTCTGAGCTCGAGCTCCATGATAGCGTACCTGTCCGAGAAGGAGTAGCAGTCGAGCTCGAACAGCTGCCCCATATAATCGAAGGCGTAGCGCGTCTTGTCGACGGGAGTGCCTCCCGCCTTAGCCTGTTTCAGCAGCTCGGCGTACTCGTCGGCGGAGATGTCGCGTTCGTTCTCCTCGCGCACCGAAGCCGAGCGGAAGACCTTCTCGGTGTAGGTGTACCGCACATCGCCGTTCTCGGTGATACGCCTTACCCTTCGCTGAGAGCCG
>JAUMVH010000114.1 GCA_030530245.1 Ruminococcus sp. | reverse complement strand
TTGAGAATAATCCTGCCATTGATATACTTTATTATTGTCCCAATCAACATTGACGGCGGAAGTATTTTCATATATTTCGGAATTTGAGCAGGATGTACAGAGCAATAAATTCGTTATCGTCAGCAGTATTATAATTCTTTTCATGACACTCGATTTCCTTTTTATCTTTCTAATTGTAAATTCCGATTTATACTAATAACTATAGTTCGCGGAAATAAACTGCCGCTCCGCCAAAGGTAAGCGAGCTTGCGAGCGACAACGCGAACCGCGCCGCCGCCAGCTCGGCGGCAAATTCCGATTTATGTTAATAAATGTCATTCGCGGAATCACACTCCCGCACTGAAAAGAGTAAGCAAGCTTGCGAGCGGCGGCACTCACTTCATCTCGAAGCTCTCGGCGTAGGTGTCGTAGAGCTGCTGTGCGGCTTCCTCAGCCGTCGCCTTGTCGAAGAGGACGAGGTTGCACGCGTCGTTGAACTCGCTGATGAGGTCGGTATTCTCGATAAGCGGCGACATCTCGCGCAGTCTCGTGTTGTTCTCCATTACCACCGACGCCTCGTACTGCAAGCCGCTGAGCATTCCCTCCTCGTCGAGGTAGGTCTGCGCCGACCTGCTTATCGGTATGCCCTTTTCGACTCCCTGCAGGAGCGCCATCTCCTTGTCGTTGAGGAGGAAATCGAGGAGCATAGCCGCCTCCTCGGGATGAGCGGTGTGCTTGCTCATCGCGTAGAGGGTGGCAGGCTTCTCGTACCAGCCCGCGCCGCTGTCGGCAGGCGAAAACGCCGTATAATCCGCCGCGACTATCTCGTCGCCGCGCTCTATGGAGCTGCCGAAGTAGTTCATCGCGTCGCTCACCCACGCTACGGCTCCCGCACAGGTGCCGTTCTCGACCTTGACCTTCTTGAAGTCCTCTATCTTCGGAATGACCTTGCGGTCGACCATATCAACGTAGAACTCTATCATGACCTGCAGCTCTGCGGGCGTGAAGGCGATAGCGCCATTGTCGTCGAAGAAGCTTTTGCCCGTCTTCTGCTCGGCGTAGGCTATGACATAGAGCCATATCGCCTTTGAGGCGCCGCACAGCGGGTATATGCCGTCCTTGCTGAGGACGTCAGCCGCCGCGTAGAAGTCGTCCCACGTCTGCGGGATATCGAGACCGTGCGCATCGAACACGGTCTTGTTTATGTAGACCGTCTCGGCGTTCATCGCAATGGGTATCGCGTTGAGGACGCCGTTTCGCGTGCCGTATTTGAGCGTATCCTCGGGAAAATTCGACAGGTCGAGCACGTCCGCGACCTCGCCGAGGTCATAGTAGCCCGTACCGTCCTCGGAGAAATCGTCCAGCCAGCCGACGTTTATCTGCATGACGTCCGACTCCGTCTCCGAGACCATTCGTATGCGGTTGCGAGCCTCATAGCCCGACCACTCCGAGTAGTTGCAGCTGACCTTTATATCGGGGTGGAGCTCCTCAAATACCTGCACAGCCTTCAGCGTGTACTCTGTGCGCGGGTCGTTGCCCCACCACGAGAGGCTTATCACTGTCTGCTCGCGCTGGGAGTGCACCACCTGCTTGCCCGCACAGCCGCACTGCACGAGCATCACCGCCGCCGCCACCGAGGCGACAGCTCTGCCTAATGCTTTCATTCGTCAGCCACCTCCCCGCTCTTTTCGCCGTCATATAAGGCGTAGGTGTCCTTGCCGCCGTTCTTGGCTGTATACAGCGCCTTATCGGAGGCTGCATACAGCTCCTCGAAGGTGCTTCCGTGCTCGGGAAAGAGGGATACGCCGATACTTGCCGATATCTTGTAGTCATTCCCGTCGCCCGAGTAGTACGCCCTGTAGGCTCCGCACAGTGTCTCGCACTTCTCGCGTATGAAGTCCTCGTAGCTCATATCCCCGCTCGGACTGCTGTTCACGAGCACGCAGAACTCGTCTCCGCCGACGCGCCCGAGGAAGTCCTCCGTCGAGAACTCCGCACGCAGGATACTGCCCGTCTTGGCGAGGACTTTATCGCCGTATGCGTGACCGAGGGTGTCGTTAACGCCCTTGAAGTTATCGAGGTCGAGCAGGATAAGCGCATGGCGCTCGATACTCAGCGAGGAATCGAGGCGCTCCGCCACTCTGTCATTGAAGGCGAGCTTGTTGAAAATGCCCGTGAGCTGATCGTTGTTAGCCTTGGTGTCGAGTATCGCCACCGCCTTCTTGACGGGGCGCGTGAGGCGCAGTGACAGCACCGACCCGAACAGCACCGCGAGAAATGCCGCGATGAGTCCGACCATATAGATGAAGTAGCGCATATCGTTCTTCTCGTTGAGGATTATACGCGTGGGTATCGAGCAGATGACGTACCAGTCGTCCACGCAGGAATTCACGGAGACGAGGTAGTCGTCGTCCATTACTGTCGCGGATGTCTTGCCCTGCACGCGCTCGACAATGTCGTCGGGAAGGCGTCCGCCCGTCTCCTCTCCGCGGGAGGAATAGAGGATATCGTAGTCGGAGTTGACGAGGCGTATGTCCATATCCGCGAGAGTTTCGGGGTTGTCGAAGACCGCCTCGAGCTCGGACGCATAGAAGGACACGACGAGCACAGCGTTATCGTGCACGCGCTTGACGTAGTAGATACGCTTGAGGTCGCCCTTATAGCCCGCGCACCAGCCGTCGTTCTGTCTCGTTATCATGGAGCTGAGCTCCTCGTACATGGTGTCGCCCATGAGCGAGGAGGTGCCGTTTGATATCTTGCCGACGGTGCGGTTGTTGCGGTAGACTATGCCGTAGTCGCAGAAGTTGTCCATGATACAGAGGCTGTAGAGCTTCTCGGTTATTGCCTTTTCGGTGTTGAGGGCTTCGTACTCGTCGTTGTTCGGGTCGGTGGCGTCGTAGGTGTACGCCTCCTCCGAGCCGAATGCGAGAGTGCCGATGGTCTCCATGCGCGAGATGTAGCTGTCCATATTCAGCTTCATCTGAACGTTCAGCGACGACGTCATGGATATGACCTTATTTTTGAGGACCGCGTCTGTTTTGTTTACCGCCAGCTTCGCGACGACGAAGACGACTGCGATGATGATGACCGCATAGCCGATGATCATCGACAGCTGAAGCGCGCGGATATTCTTGAGACTCGGTCGTGATTGCTCACGTCTTGCCATATATTATGCTCCTTCATATTGAAGTTCTGTACGATAGTATCATTAATACATAACATTATACCATCTTATCGGTATCAAATCAATATATATTTTGTTAATAATGCACCGTTTTTTATTGATATTTCCTCAAACAGTTGTCAGTCACCAATTTTTTCTGTCAAATGATTGTACGTACAAATTTATCCGTTTTGTGAACTTTTTCTGCACTTTATGGGTTGATTTAACAAATTAGTCCACTGTATAATTAGGGTGGGAAAATTTTTTGGAGGTGTAATCACTATGGACAACACATTCCTACGGCGCGTTATGTCGTTGGGACTGTCAGCCGCTCTCATCACAGGTTCGACCGCCTTTCCATCGTTCGGTCAGACCGTACAGGCTGCTGACGCAGGCATCAGTGACTTCTCACTCTCGGAGATCACTATGCTCGACGACTACAGCGTCAACGCATTCAACAAGGAGGTAGAGTATCTCCTCTCCTTCGACACAAACCGACTGCTCGCGGGCTTCCGCGAGAACGCGGGGCTCAACACCTACGGTGCCAAGCGCTACGGCGGCTGGGAAAACACCAACATCGCGGGTCATGCGGTGGGTCACTATATGACCGCCATCGCGCAGGCTTATCAGAACCCGTCGCTCACCGACGCACAGCGTGCCGACCTCTACAAGAGGATGACCACCCTCGTCGACGGACTCAGGGAGTGCCAGAAGAACTCCAAGGGCAAGCCCGGTCTAATATGGGCGGCTTCTCACCCGAACGGAACGGGCGTTGAGGTGCAGTTCGACAACGTCGAGGCGGGCAAGTCCAACATCATCAGCGAGGCATGGGTACCGTGGTACACGATGCACAAGCTCATGGCGGGAATCGTAGATATATACAACGCCACGGGCTATGCTCCCGCGAAGGACCTCGGCTCGGACCTCGGTGACTGGGTCTACAACCGCTGCCTCACGTGGAACGACCAGAAGCACCGCACCGTCCTCTCTATCGAGTACGGCGGCATGAACGACTGTATGTACGACCTGTACGCTATCACAGGCAAGGACAGCCACGCGGTCGCGGCTCACTACTTCGACGACACCAACCTGCATGAGCAGATACTCAAGGGCGGCGCAAACGTCCTCAACGGCAAGCACGCCAATACCACTATCCCGAAGTTCCTCGGAGCACTCAAGCGCTACATCGTCCTCAACGGCAAGACCGTCAACGGCGAGAAGGTCGACGCCACGCGCCAGCTCCAGTACGCTGAGGCTTTCTGGGAGATGGTAGTAACACACCACACCTACATCACGGGCGGCAACAGCGAGTGGGAGCACTTCGGCATGGACGATATCCTCGACGCCGAGCGCACCAACTGCAACTGCGAGACCTGCAACTCCTACAATATGCTCAAGCTCAGCCGCGAGCTCTTCAAGATAACGGGCGACAGCAAGTATATGGACTTCTACGAGGGCACGTACTACAACTCCATTCTCTCCTCGCAGAACCCCGAAACGGGTATGACTACATACTTCCAGCCCATGGCTACGGGCTATTTCAAGGTCTACAGCTCGCCGTTCGACCACTTCTGGTGCTGTACGGGAAGCGGCATGGAGAACTTCAGCAAGCTCGGCGATACCATATATATGCACGGGGACAATACCCTCTACGTTAATATGTATCAGAGCTCTATCCTTAACTGGACAGACAAGAATATGAAGATAACCCAGAACAGCTCTATCCCGTCGGGCGACACGACCTCGTTCACCATCGACGGCAGCGGCGCTGTTGACTTCCGCTTCCGTATCCCCGACTGGAAGGCGGGCAATATGACCGTCAAGGTCAATAACGAGAAGTACAGCTACAAGACCGTGGACGGCTATGCGCAGGTAACGGGCGACTTCAAGAAGGGCGACGTCATCGAGCTGACTATCCCCGAGGAGGTCAAGGCGTACGCGCTCCCCGACAAGAACACGGTATACGGCTTCAAATACGGCCCGATAGTGCTCAGCGCTGAGCTCGGCAAGTCCAATATGACCACGGGCTCGACGGGTATGTGGGTAACTATCCCCAAGGAGAAGGAAACTCCCTCCGAGACGATAAAGGTCAAGGGCTCGGTAGCCGAGTTCATGATGAACATCAACGACAATCTCGTAAGAGACGGCGACTCCCTCAAGTTCACGCTCAAGAACACCGACCACAATCTCACCTTCACGCCCCACTACCAGCAGTACCAGCAGCGCTACGGCATCTACTGGAACTTCGCAGGCGACGGTTCGGCTTCCGAGAAGCTCCCGCGCGCGAAGTACACGGTCATCGACACCGTACAGCCCGGCTACGGTCAGTACGAGAACGATAACCTCCACTATATGCTCGAGCACAACACGCAGGGCGTGACCGACGACAGCACCTACCGCTACGCCAAGAAGGACGGCTTCTTCAGCTACCGCATGGCAGTCGACAAGGACGCCGAATATATGCAGCTGACTGTCAAGCTCCGCAAGACCGACAACGGCAAGAGCATACGCATACGCGTGGGCGACACCGTCCTCTACGCGGGAACGCTCGACTACTCGGGCAATAAGGACGTTTACGACCTCAAGCTCACCGTCCCGCAGGACGTAGTTGAACGCTGTGCTCAGTCCATAACGGCTGACGGCGTGGACTACGACGTGCTCGAGGTGGTATTCACTCCCGACGGCGACGACAAGGAATCCGCCAAGATATGCGATTTCATCTATATGACAGCAGTCAAGCCGCTCTATGAGTCCGACAGCAGTATCGCCTACTTCGTTGACTGCGGCGACCACAACACCTCCACCCTCACGGGCAAGGATAAGCTCGGCGCGTACAACAGCGTGACGGAGCAGCTCTACGGTCCCGACGAGGTAACGGGCATGGAGTGGGGACTCATCGACGACCCGACAGACCAGTACAACGGAAGCTCAAAGAGCAGCGGCATCTACACCGCTAATACGTGGTGCGACGAGCAGAACGCCGCCGACGGCAAGGACAAGGCTGTCAGCTTCCGCTATACAAAGAACCAGTACGAGAACAATATCGCACGCCACCTCGACTACGCGTTCGCGCTCCCGCAGGGCGAGTACACGATAGAAATGGCGTTCCGCGATCCGTGGAGCTGCTCGAAGAACCCGTCCGTTTACGCGGTAGACGGCACGGCAAAGACAGCAGTCGCCACAAACTGTCCGACCGACGGCTCGACAGTCAAGGGCAAGGCGACAGTCGGCGAGAGCGGCAAGCTCCAGCTCAGCTTCACCTCCGAGGACAAGGCGATAAACCTCTGCTACATCATCATCAGAGCCGACAGCACGGCTGAGACAGCTTCCGCGCAGACAGGCATCAAGGGCGACGTCAACATCGACGGCAAGGTAACTGCTGCCGACCTCGTTACCCTCGAGAAGTACCTCGTCAACGAGGACACCCTCACCCGCGACAGGTGGCTCAACGCCGACATCAACAGGGACGACTCCGCAGACGTATTCGATATGGTCCTGCTCAGAAAGCTCCTGCTGACTGCATAATAGTCTTTCAGACGGGCGCCTTGTGTGATTATACTGCACAGGGCGCCCTTAGTCTATGAACAATTGTGCACAAAAATGTACTGATTATGAGACAAAAAGTCATTGTCCAAACGTGAAATTTGTGTTACCATATTAATGATTAAAACTCGGACATAATTTCATAATTTATATTTTATCTTTAAGGGGGATAATCGAAAATGAATCCATTCAAAAAGCTTACTGCGGCGGTCTCCTCTCTGACTGTCGCGGCAGGTATGCTCGCGGGTGCGGCAGCTCCTCTCGCTGCTGACGCGGCATACGGCAACGGCGGCAACGCCAACGCCATCATGGAGTACCTCGACCGCGGCATCTACGCCATCAAGTCGGGCAACGGAATGTTCGTCAGCTGGCGCTTCAACGCCAATGACGACGACGATGCGGAGTTCCGCCTCTACCGCGACGACCAGCTCATCTACACGAGCAAGTCGGGCGAGGCTACCAACTACTGGGACGCGCAGGGCAGCGCAAGCTCCAAGTACCGCGTCGACACGCTCAGAAACGGCGAGGTCATCTCCTCGGAGAACTGCCGCTTCACCTCGGGCACGAACTACTTCGACATACCGCTGGACAGCCCGGGAAGCATCTACTCGCCGAACGACTGCTGTGTCGGCGACGTTGACGGCGACGGTCAGTATGAGATATTCCTGAAGTGGGACCCGAACGACTCGCAGGATAACTCCAAGACGGGCTATACCAGCAAGGTCTACATCGACTGCTACACACTCACGGGCAAGAAGCTCTGGCGCATAGATATGGGCAGAAATATCCGCGCGGGTCAGCACTACACGCAGATGTGCGTTGCCGATTTCGACTGCGACGGCAAGGCTGAGCTCATCACCAAGACCTGCGACGGCACTGTTGACGGCACGGGCAAGGTCATCGGCGACGGCAGCAAAAACTGGGTGAGCAGCGCGGGTACTATCCTTGACGGTCCCGAGTACCTCTCTCTCTTCGAGGGAGCGACGGGCAGGGCTCTCGATACCATCGACTTCCCCGTACCCCGCGGCGACGCTACCAGCAACGCTGCCAAGACCACATGGGGCGATAACTACGGCAACCGCTGCGAGCGTATGAACGCGGCTATCGCTTACCTCGACGGCGTTCACCCCTCCGCTGTCTACGGCAGAGGCTATTATACGAGGCTCACGCTCTCGGCTGTTGACGTCCGCGACGGCAAACTCGTCAAGCGCTGGGTATTCGATACGGGATTTGATACAAGCAATCCCGCATACGGCTGCGGCAACCACAACGTAATGGTAGCTGACTTCGACAACGACGGCAAGCAGGAGGTCTGCATGGGCGCGAGCTGTATCGACGACAACGGCAAGCTCCTGTGGTCGACCAAGCAGAAGCACGGCGACGCTATGCATGTCGGCGACCTCGACCCGAACCACGAGGGCATTGAGGTCTTCCTCTGCCACGAGGACGGCAATTACGGCATCTCGCTCGTTGACGGCAAGAACGGCAGCATTATATGGCACTACGACGGCGACAAGGATACAGGCCGCTGCTGCGCGGACAACGTCCTCGCAAGCAACCTCGGCGCCGAGTTCTGGGGCTCAAGACCCGCAGGCGCAGTTTACGATGTCAACGGCAAGCAGATACAGTGCAAGGTCCCTGCGATGAACTTCCTCATCTACTGGGACGGCGACCTCGAGCGCGAGATACTCAACGACATCTACATCGACAAGGTAGCGTCCGCGACCGAGATAAAGAACATTCTCACAGCTTCGGGCTGTGCTTCCAACAACAGCACAAAGGCTGTTCCGTGTATGACCGCCGACCTCTTCGGCGACTGGCGCGAGGAGCTCATCCTCCGCACTGAGGACAACACAAAGCTCCGCGTATGGTGCACGAACACCGAGTCACAGTACCGCATAACCACGCTCATGCACGATATGCAGTACCGTATGCAGAACGGCTGCCAGCAGTCGTCCTACAACCAGCCCCCGCACCCGAGCTTCTACCTCGGCTCGGAGGCTCCCCTCCCCGCAAGACCGAACGTGAAGCTGAACAATACTCCTCCCGAGCCGATAAACGGCAATTACATCAAGAACCTCAACGTTCTCGACAGGGACAATATGCTCGCATGGTCGCTCTCTAAGGCGTCGAGCACGGGCTCGCTCATCTACGGCGACAGAGACTTCACCTACACCGAGCTCCCCGAGGCTCTCAAGGGCAAGGAGGCTATCATCACAGCCTGCAACTCCAAGAACACATTCGCTGACCTCGCGGACTTCACCGCAGGCGAGAAGTGCGACGTGTACGTGCTCCTCGATACGAGAGTCGAGGACGCGGGCAATGTTCCCGCATGGCTCGGAAGCTACGAAAAGACCGATATGACGGCGGCTTCCAGCAACGACGTAAAATTCAGCGTCTACAAGAAGACCGCGGAGGCGGGCGAAAAGGTAGTGCTCGGACAGAACGGCATGAACGGCAACTGCATAAACTATACCGTATTCGTTGACGCGGCGGCTGTTGAGACTACAACGACCACGACCGAGACAACTACGACA
>JAUMVH010000113.1 GCA_030530245.1 Ruminococcus sp. | reverse complement strand
CACTCTTCACTATTCACTAAAAAAAGCCTTAAAGACGCAGCCGCTTCTTTAAGGCTTTGTGTTATGTTTACCAATTCCACTCGGAGAATGTCTTGGTCGCGGCTGACTTCATGGTCAGTCCCTTTTTCTTGCAGAACTCGTTCACGGCAGCTACTGCGATGAGTATGATGCCTACGATGAAGAGGTATATCCACCAGCCCATCTCCGCGAAGTATTTGCGGGTCGAGTAGATCGTGATGACCACGAGAGCTATCGACGATACCGCGAACCACGTCTTGTTCTTGGTGTAGAACGCGATGAGGAGTATCGCGACCGTCGTGCCGAGCACGAATATCGTGTTCGCCGCGCTGTGGAATACCATAGCGTCGATGATGAGTCCGATGAATGCGATGACGAAGAGCACCGTCGAGGTTATCTTCGAGGCGAGCTTGTGGTTCTTCCATATGAAGCGGTAAGCTACGCCGAGAAGCGCTATGATAGCGAGGGTTATCTTGCTGTTGATTATCGAGGAATCCGACATGAGGAAGGGTCTCGTTATGCAGGCGAGCGCCGCGATGAATGCGGAGCATGAGAGCATTACAGCTGCCGCGTCCTTGTTGGTCTTCCTCTTGATGAAGCACGCGAGGAATACGGCAATTGCCATAAGTCTAAGGAATATCGACAGGCGGTTGAATGTCGGGAAGCCGACTACGCACATCCACGAGCTGAGCAGCAGCACGTCTGTGTGAGTCCTCTCCTTCTTTTTCGTGATGAGCGACTCGGGGAAGAGGAACCTCGAGATAACGAGGAGTACAACAAAGAGTCCGAACATCGAGAACATCGGGATATCCTCGTTCTCGAAGAAGTGGGCGAGAATGCGGTAGGTCAGGAGTATGAGGCTGATGACCGAGCCCGCTGCCGTAATGTTGCAGCTCATGAAGTGCGACACGATGAAGTGGAGTATGCATACCGCGATAGTGACTGCAAAGAGGTCGCTGTAGCCCGTACAGCAGAGGAGCACCGCTCCCGCAACGACCATATTCGAGTAGAGCACCAGCTCCGTCTTGAGCGGGTGATGAGCGTGGAAATTGAACGCTATCTTGGGCAGGCTCATGAGTATGACCGTTGCCGCCATGTACACGATAACGAGTCCGCCGAAGGTGAGGGTCAGTATCTCGTTGTAGCGCTCCCTTCCGCCGAGCTCGAAGAGCCTGTTATTGAGGTAAAGCGCCGTGAAGAACGGTAGTATCGGAGCGCATATGCCCGCGGTTATCTGTATGCCGAGCTCCTTGTGGAGAGTATAGCACGTGATGATGAACGAAACCGCTATCGGGACAACGAGGTTCATGCCGAAGTATCTGTCGTTGTCGGCGAGGAGCGCCATGAAGGCTCCGAGTACAGCGAATCCGAGAGCTATCACCTTTGAAGCCGCGAACTTCTTTGGAGCGAAGAGGTTCACCACGTATATTGCCAGTGCGATGAATGAGAAGAATACCATTACGAAGTCGGTGCCGTACTTGTCCTTGAGACCGAATACAGCCACAAACGCTGTGTATACCGCAACGATATTGAGTACCACGAACAGCCAGCTTTGCTTCTTGAGGATACCGTAGAGGAAGCACTGAACTATGATAACGCCGAGGATAAAGAACGTGAAGGGCGTTGCGCTGAACGTGGTCCAGAGCACGTACATGAAGGCGAATACCGCGAAGAGAGTCGATGTGATGTCGCCGATGACCCTTACGGGGAGGTCGAGCCTCGTGCCCTTCTGGGGCTTGAGGATATGTACAGCCGCCGTAATGAGGAACTGCACCATTATGATAACGGGAGCAAACTGCTCGTAGCTGTCGGTTATCTGTATCGCGAGGAAGAGCAGGAATATCGACACGAACGACAGTCCTATGTACGCGAACGCTATCTTTTTATACAGCGGATAAGCAAGCATCGCCGCGACCGCTATGATGAACGCGCCCGTTGCGCACAGGAGCGCCGCACCGTCTCCGCGGAAGCTGTACCACTCGCCGAAGAGCCTGTAGCTGCCCGCCGTGAACAGCGACACGACCGACAGAGACGCGCCGATTATGTAGAACGCGGCGGAGGTGAGGTCGAGCTTGGCGAGCGCCTTCAATATGACGCTGATAATGAGCGAGACTATCGCCGCTCCGAGGATAATGAACACCTTTGCGGCGTCCGAGAGCTTCACCCAGTTCGCCGCGACGAAGGTGACGGCTGAGAGCATTATGAACGACGTACCGATGATGAGCAGTACGGTCGAGGTGTTGAACTTGCCCTTCAGGGAGAACGTTTTAGCGGGTATGGGTCTGCCCTGTGCGTCGTACTGCACGGGCACGCTCCCCTTTTTCTTATTGGTATCGGTCACAACGAGGAATATGATAACTCCTATAATGACCAGCGGGACAGACATCTTGAAAAACAGCGTGATGAGTGCGAATGTCAAATCGGTTCCTGCCATAACTACCATCCTTTCTGTGTGGTCTCTATGCTCATATGATATCACAGCTTCGGGAAATATGAAAGGTGTCAGCGGTCACTTTCTCGGTGACAAATGTAACCGTTCGCCGCGGACACCGTCTCTTAGCATATTCTATCACCCGAGCGGCGTGTTGTCAATGAACAATATTATTACAAGGTAACCGTTCTGTTACTTGGAGGTATTCTTGGCTTTCTTCCTCACGTCGTGACCGAGCGCGCGCATTATCTTCACGCCCTCGCGGAGCTTCAGAGCCCTCACCATATAGCACGAGCTCGCCTCTCCGCAGAACCATATCAGCACGTTGCACCTGCCGCCGGGCTTTTGCAGCAGCGACTGTCTGATCTCGACCTTGACGATGTTGTCCCTGTGGGCGATGACCGTATGGAAAGCCGTCCACTTCGCGCACCTCACGATGACCCTGTCGTCCTTCACGGAAACGCCGCTCGTGAGCATAGCCACGGTCTTGACGAGGACGAGCCACATCAGCGGTATCTCTATCATCACCGCAAAGAAGAACGACAGCTCCGCAAAGCGCGGGAACAGGTCCTCGAAGATGTAGTACACGGGGAAGACGAGGTTCGCGGCGAGTATGGGGTTGAACAGGTAGCTGAGGAAGCCCGACCACCCCGAGCGGAAATCGAGCCTGTGATTGCCCGAAATGCCTATCCTCTCGAGTCCGCCGCCGAGGTTTTTCTCGCGGCGTATCGGCATGAGCACGGGCAGGTGCCGCGAATCGTAGCCATAGCCCGCACAGCTCACATTGACCGTCACCGTCTTCAGGAACTTCATAATGAGGTTCTGACGGAGGTCGGTATAGTTGATATGCGCCGCATTTATGCGGTATTCGCGCCTGTTGGTAATGCCGCACTTGACGTTTATGCTGTGTCTGTCGGCGATTATCTTGAAGTGCGAGTACCTGAGCAGATTGATTATAAACGAGAGCAGCCACGCCGCAAGCATGAACGTACCGAAGCCGACAGCGGCGTCGGGGATATGGAGCAGCCACCTGTGCGTGAATTTCTCGGTGGTCTCGGTGATACGGCTGAGCGAGAGCGAGATGATGTCCTGCGCGATGCTTCCGCCCTTGAGGAAGAACATCGCCATATATATCGCGCCCGAGAAGCCGCTCGAAAAGAACGCCGAGAACAGCACCACCGATATCATATTCGCCTTCGGCATATCATCGACGCGCTTTTCGCGGTCGACGTCGGGGATACGGCTCATCAGCTCGCTGCACGCCTTTCTCGTGACGAGAAGGCGCATATCCGTAGCCTTGAATATGCCCGCGCGGGTGTCACAGCTGAACTTCATTCCCCCGAACGGTATCATCAGCCACGGACGCTCCGCCGTAGCGACGCTGATACTCTCGAGCGGTATGGTCTTGCGGTACTTTATCAGAACGCCGCCGCGCTGAGTGATGTACTCGTCGCTGATAGTCACGCGTGCGAAGTACCACCTCACGAAGCCGAATACGATGATGAGACCGAGTATGGCGATATCCTGCCATGCTCCCCTCGCCCACTCGTAAAGTCTGCGGGCGTCCATCTGCAATATGGAGAGTCCGCGCAGCAGCGGGAAGATGAGGAGCCAGATATTTCGCATGGAATAGCGCAGTATGCGGAGAGGGTGCTCGTGGCAGGTCATTTCTCCGCCTCCTTTTCGGGAGCCGAGGTCTTGCGGAGGATATACAGCGCGTCCTCCTGCTTCAGGAAGAGCAGCCTGAGCTGTCCGCCGTAGACGAAGAATACGACGAAGTTGAGCCCTGTGTACTGCGAAAAGGGCGTGGTGATAACGGTCGTGTACTGCACTGTCGAGTACAGCACCGACTGGTGTGATATGAAGTAAACCCCGCTGTGCTTGGTTATTTCGGTGTCGGTCGTGTCGTAGCTGAGCGACTTGAAATACAGCGGCAGGTAGATACAGATGAAGAATATATCAACGGTAAGGATAGCGATACCGATTATCACGAGGACGATATTGAGCGAAATATATATCCTGACTGCACAGAACAACAGTATTGAGATAGCTGCTATTACCAGTCTGAGTGTCAGAAGCGCGTGTCTGTCGGGCTTGAAGCTTCTCATTGCTGCCTCCCATCACAAATTTGCTTCGTCAGGCGAAGCATAGATCATATTTCTATTATAACACAAATATTTTATATTGTATACCATTTTTATAAATTTTTCGGAGGTTTTTTATGCAGGGAATGCTTGAAAGGATAAACGGCGCGGTGTGGGGAGCTCCGCTCATCGCCGTATTACTGGGAACGGGGCTGATGTACACGCTGCGGCTCGGAATTGTGCAGCTGCGGCTGCCGAAGCTGCTCTTACACGCGAAAAAGCACAGCAGTGCGGGCTCGAAGCAGCTGAAAACGGTCTGCATGAGCCTCGGCGCCTCAATGGGTACGGGCAATATCGCGGGAGCTGCCTCGGCACTCGCGATAGGCGGAGCGGGCTCGGTGGTGTGGATGTGGGTGTCGGCATTTCTCGGAATGGCGCTTGTTTACGCCGAAAACACGCTCTCAGCAGCCTACAGCGACAGGCGCGTAAAGGGTCCGATGGCATATCTTTCGCGGGGAGTAGGCTCGCGGGGCTTGGCGGTCGCATTTGCGCTGTTCTGCGTGCTCGCCTCCTTCGGAATGGGGGGAATGGCGCAGGTCAACACATTCGCGGTGAGCTTCTACGGGTGCGTCGGCGAGCGGCAGGCGCTCACAGCGGCGGCAGTATTCCTGCTGATTCTGGCTATAATAGGCGGCGGAGCGAAGCGCATAGGCACAGCCGCGCAGTATATGCTCCCGCTCGCAGGAATCGCCTACGCCGCCGTGTGCATACCTGTCATCGCGATGAATCGGGCGCAGCTCCCGAGCGTCGTCAGCGACATTTTCGGGCAGGCTCTTGGCTTGCGGCAGGCTGCGGGCGGAGCTGTCGGGCAGGCAGTCGCGGTCGGCATAAGGCGCGGTATCTTCTCGAATGAGGCAGGACTCGGGAGCTCTCCCGTCCTGCACAGCTCCGCGGAGGGCGACATGGCGGCGTGGAGCATGGCGGAGGTGCTCGCGGACACGGTCTGCTGCACGCTCACGGCGCTGACGGTGCTGTGCGCCTGCGATACATACTCGGTCGCGGACTCGCTCGCCTGCCTGCTCGGGAGCGCCGCACCGCCGTTCCTCACGGCTGTGAACGGGCTTTTCGCGCTGTGCACCGTCATCGGCTGGTACTACTGCGGCGAGACGGCTTTCCTGTACATCACGGGCGGGAGGGCGCGCAGGCTGTTCTGCCTCGCATTCGCCGCAGTTTCGGCTTCGGGCGCGATATTCGGAGCTCCCGCCGTGTGGACGCTCTCCGACATCTTCAACGGGCTGATGGCGTTCCCGAACCTGCTCGGACTGATAATGCTGCGCAGGGACGTGCGCCGCGAATAAGCCGCCGAATTTCGGGCAAGCTTACATTATCAAATCAAAGGAGCAAAAATATGGCTTATATCGGTGAAAACTCACATTTCAGCTTCCGCAGCGGGCTATGCGAGGCACTGCCGCGCGCGTCTGTCAGCTCGGCGGAGGTAGCCGCTCTCGGGCACACCCTCACGCGCTTTTTCGGGCGATTCTGCGTCGGCAGCGAGGACTTCGGCAGGCTCAGCACGCTCTATGCCCTGTGCAGCGGCATATCCGAGTGCGGCGGCGAGGTCTGCATCTGCGAAAGCACGGATATGCCGTCGTTCCGCTTCGGCTGCCCGCTGCTCTCCGCGGACTGCGGCGTCTTCGTCAGCGGCGGCAGCTCCCTGAAAATAGCCTTTTTCGACAAACGCGGCTTCGAGCTCCCGCAGACGCTCCTCGCGGAGATAATGCGTGCGGAGCCGCCCGTTCCCGCCGAAAGATCGGGTCGGATAAGCTCCATGACCTCGTTCGGGAGCATTTATGTCAACAACCTCCGCGACAGCTTCGGCGGGCTGAGGGAGCCTATCCCCGCGGGTATCAGCTGCGGGAACAGGGCAGTCCGCACGCTGTGGCGGCAGTTCTTCACGGGTGAGGACGACGAGCTCGTATTGCAGATATCGGACAACGGTCAGCGCGTGAATGCCTACTCCGCGAAATACGGCTTCATATCAGCAGATAAGCTCACTCTCGCCTACTGCGTGAAGGCTGCCTCGGAGGGCGAGAGCGTGCTCCTCCCCGACGATTTCCACTACGCCGCGGAGCTGTCAGGCAGGTTCCCCGACGGCGCGATACTGCGATTTCCTGCCGAAAACGGCGTCCCCGACGAGGGCGGGCAGTCGCGGTTCCTGCGCGACCCGCTGTATATGTGCATAGACCTGCTCCGCGACCGCGAGGCATTTTTCACGCTGATGTCGGAACTCCCACAGATATCGGGCGCACGCCGCGAGATAGTCTTCACGGACGCTGAGAGCTACAGCAAGCCCAAGCGCCTGCAAACCTCAAAGGGACGCGTCATCATCACCCGCAGCGGCAGGAATATGCTCTCCGTGCTCGCACAGACGCTCTCCGCAGAGACCTCCGCGGAGCTGTGCGCGGAATGGTGCGAAAAACTGCGGAAAGCGGACAAATGTCGCCGCACGCCCGAGAGCTTTCTGTGATTTTGCTATTGACACAGCCGCGCATTTTTAGTATAATAGTATTGTATATAGCTATGCCCTGCCGCAGATTTCGGCAAACGGCTCATTTACGGCTTTATTGGCGCAACGCCATTAAGATATGATTTATCCGCCCTCGTTCGGATAAAAAATGACGGCTCAGGATAAGCGGTCCCCACAGGACACACCGCACACACGACCCGCAAAATCTGCATCGTGATATTTCATACGGGTCTCATGCCGTCTCGGAACAAACACAGAAATTGAAAGTGAGGTCATATAGTGAACGAGAACAACAATAATAACCAGAAAAAGACCCGCAGGAGCAGCAGCGGAAGCACTGCTGCGCCCAAAAAACGGACGTACAGGAGAAAACCCGCTGCAAACGACGCCTCCGCGCAGGCTAACAAGGCTGCTCCCGCACAGACGGCAAAGGCTGCACCTGCGGCTGCAAAAAGTGCCGCTCCCGCAAAGGAAAGGAAGGCAAGACAGCCTAAGGAGGTCAGGAAGACTCCCGTGAAGATAATCCCGCTCGGAGGTCTCAATGAGATAGGCAAGAATATGACTGTATTCGAGTGCTCGAACGATATGTTCATACTCGACTGCGGACTCGCCTTCCCCGACGCGGATATGCCGGGCGTTGACATAGTTATCCCCGATTTTACTTACGTTGAGCGCAACGCCGAGAAGATACGCGGTATCGTTATCACTCACGGTCACGAGGACCACATCGGCGGACTCGCATACCTGCTCAAGAAGGTCAACGTCCCCGTATACGGCACAAGGCTGACTATCGGTCTCATCGAGGCTAAGCTCAAGGAGCAGGGACTCCTCGGCAAGGTGACGCTCAACGTCATCGCTCCGAAAAAGACCGTGAAGATGGGCTGTATGGCAGTCGAATTCATCAAGGTCAACCACTCCATACCCGATTCTGTCGGCATGGCTATACACACTCCCGCGGGCGTTATCGTCCACACGGGCGACTTCAAGGTGGACTACTCCCCTATTGACGGCGAGATAATCGACCTCGCACGCTTCGGCGAGCTCGGAAGCAAGGGCGTTCTCGCGCTCATGGCTGACTCCACGAACGCCGAGCGCATGGGCTATACCCACTCCGAGCGCACGGTCGGCGAGTCGTTCGACCGCCTCTTCAAGAAGGGCGAGGGCAAGCGTATCATCATCGCCACGTTCTCGTCGAATATCCACCGCGTACAGCAGATAATCAACTGCGCCGAGCGCTACGGCAGAAAGGTGGCGGTCTTCGGCAGGAGCATGATAAACGTCATAAATACGGCTATCGAGCTCGGCTACCTCGACGTGCCCGACGGCATCATCATCGACATCGAGATGATGAACAAGTACGAGAGCGAGCGTATCGTCCTAATCACGACGGGAAGTCAGGGCGAGCCGATGTCCGCGCTCACGCGCATGGCGATGAACGACCACAAGAAGGTCAACATAACGCCTATGGACTTCATCATCATCTCCGCGACTCCTATCCCCGGCAACGAAAAGTTCGTGACGCGCGTTGTCAACGAGCTGATGAAGTCGGGTGCGGAGGTCGTATACGAGGCGATGTACGAGGTACACGTTTCGGGACACGCCTGTCAGGAGGAGCTCAAGCTCATGCAGGCACTCACCAAGCCAAAGTTCTTCATACCAGTGCACGGCGAGTACAAGCACCTCAAGAAGCACGCCGACCTCGCGCTGCAAATGGGTATGCCCAAGGAAAATGTCATCATCGCCGAGATAGGAAACGTCATCGAGACCGACGGCGTTACCATGAAGATAGTATCGCAGGTTCCCTCGGGACGCGTCCTTGTAGACGGTCTCGGCGTAGGAGATGTCGGCTCTATCGTGCTCCGCGACAGAAAGCACCTTGCGCAGGACGGTCTTATCATAATCGTTATCGGTATCGAGAAGGCGACCAACGAGATAATCGCGGGTCCCGACATAATCTCGCGCGGATTCGTGTATGTACGTGAATCCGACGAGCTCATCAGTCAGGCAAAGGCTGTGCTCAACAACACGCTCGCACGCTGCTCGTACGCGGAGCTCCGCGAGTGGAACAGCCTCAAGGGCAAGATGCGCGACGCTCTCTCCGACTACATCTACGAGAAGACAAAGCGCAGCCCCATGATACTCCCCATCATTATGGAGACGTGATGTAACAAGAGGCAAGAGATA
>JAUMVH010000112.1:1430-9355 GCA_030530245.1 Ruminococcus sp. | reverse complement strand
GAGACCGCCGACCATCTGATACTTGGCTTCGCCGCCGCCTATCATCTTGCTGCCGATGAGGTCGTTCGCCTCCTTGTACTTGCCGCTCTTGAGGAGGTCCTGTGCCTGCTTCAGATACGAAGCCGCGCCGTCCTTGTTGTTATTGCTCGGTCCCGAGCTCCACACCGTGCACTCGTTGAGGTCGATGAGCTCGTCGGGATAGTTGCCGTAGACCATGCCGCCGATACGTCCGTTTCCGACGGGCAGAGCCTTGTAGAACGACTCGTCGTTGTTCCATGCGTTGTTGGTGTTGACATTGCCCGCCATTGTGTTATAGCGCATGACCATGTCCTCGTCGTATGCGTAGTCGGCGGCGTATGACACCGTAGGCACCGCCGTGCCCGCCTCGGTGAGACCCGAGGCGAGCGGCAGCACCATGCTTGCCGAAAGGCATATCGACGCTAATTTTTTATGTATTTTCATTTCCAAAAAACCCCTTCAAAAAGTATTGTTTCCCCTGTTTACTCACTTCACAGTTGTGAGTATCTTCCTGAGCTGTATAAGGTCGAAGGTGTCGACCGTGCCGTCCTCGTCGAGGTCGGCGGCAGCGAACTGCTGCTTCGAGAATTTATCTGCCTTGAGGAGGTACCTCTCCATGCACACGAGGTCAGCCGCGCTGACAGTGCCGTCGAGGTTCACGTCGCCCCTCAGCTTGTCGAGCGGTATCGCGAGCGCGATACGGTCGATCGACGGAGCATTGCCGCCGTCGTTGTAGAGCTTGACAGTGTTGTCGCCCGCTTTGAGCTTTACTGTCGTATCGACCGCGCGTATGCCCGACCAGTCGCCCGAATTGGCGAACAGGTCGTCGAGCTTGGTCACGAACTGCCCGTTCACGTCGACCTTGAGACTGCGGCGCTCGCCCGAGATGTAGTAGATTCGGAGCGTATACTCGCCGTCCTTTTCAGCCTTGACGTTGGCGAAAGTCACCGAGCCGCCGCCGCTTCCGCCGACATAGCCGACGTACGCGCTTCCCGAGCTGTATTTCGCGTCCTTGCCCGTCGTCAGCTTCGCGCCGCCGCCGAGAGTTGCGCTCTCAGCCTCATAGAAGCGGTAGTTGGAGTAGGGCGTCGTGAGCTTCATCTCGTGCTTTGTGAGCTTGATGACGCAGCCGCCGTTCGCGAGGAGCTTCTGCGTGATGACGTCCTTGGAGGTCAGTCCCTCGAGCTTCTTTACCTCGAGAGCGCTGCCGTCGGCGTTATCGCCGAAGATGTAGGCGTTATACTCGCCGTCGCCGACGAGCTCCGAGAGCTTTATCTCGATGGTGCGCGCGGAGAGCGTGGAGGCTCCGATGAACCACTCGTCGCTCTTTCTGCGTGCGGTGACGTTGAACTGCATCGGATAGCCGTCGAGCACCTTCATATCGTCCCATGCCACGGGAACGTCGTTGAGCAGCGGCAGAGCGGGCGAGCCCTCATAGGTGTATACCGAGTGCGCGAAGTGCTGTATGCCTGATTCTATCGTTACCACGTCCGCGAGCGCGAAGCCCGCAGTCGCCTTTATACCGTATATCGGCACGCCCGTGGGAGTGAAGTCCGCCGAGCCGACAACGTTGCGCGTGAACGTATACGATACGCGGTTCGCGAGCGACGGAGCCTCGAACCACTTGTAGTATTCGCTTCCGTTGACAGCCTCGAAGGAGACTATATTCGGGAAGGTGCGGCTCTCACCGCGCGGTATCGTACAGCCGTGGAAGAGCACCATGAGGTGGTTCTTGGCGGCAATGGTCGCGCAGAGGTACATCTGCTTCATGGTCTCCTGCGTGTCGCTCTCGTAGTAGTCGACCTTCACGCCCTGTACTCCGAGCCCGCGTATACGCTCGAACTCGCGGACGATAGTCGCCTCGTCGAGCAGCGAGTAGTACGGATAGGCGGGATTGCCCTTGCTGTCCTTGTAGCCGCTGTGACCCTTGTTGTTCACGCCGTACCAGAGGTAAATGCATATGCCTCGCTCGGCGGCGTATTCGCAGAGCTCCTTGACCTTGGCTTCGCTGTCGTCCCAGAGCGCCCAGCCGAAGTCGAGGCAGACGAAGTCCCAGCCGTTGTCGGCGGCGAAGTCGATATAGTCCTTCTGCGTGTGGTACATAACGGGCGAGTCACCGCCGCTGCTCCACCACGACCAAGCGGTCTTGCCGGGGCGTATCCAGCTCGTATCCTCGAGCTGCGAGGGCGGATTGAGGTTGAGGATAAGGTCGCTCGACGACATCTCGTCGAGGGTATCGCCGATGACGACGGCTCTCCACGGCGTGTGGAACGCCTTGCTCATGGATATGCCGCTGACCTTGACGCCGCCCTTGAAGCGGAGGCTGTGGTAGTTGCCGAGGAACTGTACGGAGCCCGCGCAGTACGGGTCGGGCTCGTTGAATACGCCAGCCTCGGAGACAGTTACCCATGTGCTGTTGTTGCCGAGAACGCCCGTATATGGGAGCGAATATGTGGCGTTGGTCTCGTTGGCTCTGTCCTTCGGGAGCTCGACCATGTCCCACTCATAGGTGGCGTTCGGCCAGTTGCCCCAGAACTTGGAGCTGCCGCCGAAGATGACCTCGGTCGCCTCCTCCTTTATGGCAGCGCCCTTGTTGAGCGCGTAGCGTAGACCGATACCGTCGTCGTAGGTGCGTATGAACACGGTCAGTATCGAGTCGCCCTTGACGAGCGGGAAGGAGAGCTCGTTGTAGCAGTCGCGTATCGTGCTGTGCTTGCCGTAGGGCATCGAGTACAGCTCGTCGTGCGGAGTAATGGTCGCGTCGGGAGCCGTCTTCGCGAAGCCGCTCGATAAGTCCTCATTGCCGAGGACGAGTCCCATTTTCGAGGGCTGTATGACGACCTCTCCGCCTGCCTTTTCCACGGAGTAGTAGTAGCTTCCGTCGTTGTCGTACCATATCTTGGTGATGAGCTTGCCCGCGGGCGAGGTCGTCGTCAGCGACGGGAAGCTCGTAACGCTCGCGCCTGTGCGTGACTTGGCGTTCTCCTCGGTGAAGACCTCCTCGTAGGTGGTTACGGTGTCGCCGTCGAAGGTGTAGGAGTAGAGCGGGAGCGCGTCGGAGTCCGTACCGACGGGCATATCGTAGAACTGCACGTCATCGACCGACATACTTATATCGTTGTCGGAGTAGACAGAGTGACCGATAGAGTTGTAGATGTACTTGCCGAGCACCTTCTCGGAGAAGAGGCTCTTCATCGTGTCGGCGGCTGTGTCGGACTCGTAGCCGACCTTTTCGCCGTCGATGTAGTAAGAGGCACCGTCGGGCGAGCACACAAGCGTGAGCTCGTGCCACTTGCCGCTGTCGGGAACGGCGTCGAGGCTGAATATCGCGCGGTGCTTGTCGTCATTGAGGGTAGAGTCGCCCGTGCCCGCGAAAAGGCTCGCGCGGAACGACGTCTTGTCCTTGACGTCTATCGAGATGTCCGGGGACGAATACGACGGCGCATTGCCCGTTCCGAACGGCACAGTCGTGAACTGGAACAGACGCGAGTAGTTCGATACGTCCGAGCCCAGACGGTACTTCATCGAGAACGTGAAGCCGTTGTCACAGCCTCCCGCGAAGAGCTCGGGGAGCTGGAGCCAGCCCGCGCCGAATGAGCCGCCACTGAGTGAGAGCACGTCCGAGCCGAGCTCGTTATCGCGCACAATAGAGGCTCCGCCGCGGAGGTAAGCCTTGGTGTCGGACTTGCCGACGCTGCTGACCGCAGTCCCGACAGTTCCCGCCGCGACCGAAGTCGGCAGCGCCGGGAACGTGCCCGCACCGATGACTGCTGCCGCCGCCACAGCGGTGACTGTCCTTGTGAGTTTGTGTTTCATTCCAATTACCTTCCTTCCAGCCGTCCAAAGACGGTAGTTTGTTTCTTTCCCTGCACGCCTGCAGTGTGTCTATAACATACCACCCTAACTTTACCATAATGTACATACAAATTTCAACCCATAAATTCAAGAAATGGTGTAAATCTTGAATACATTGATACAAAATCAGAAAAATAAACTATTATATTTGCATAATCGCTCCACTAAAAGTTCACAAAACAGCTGCAAGTCTGCTGTAACAAAAAACTCCCGCAGATGTGCGGGAGTTTATATGGTCAGATTATCTTATGAAGCCGGCCTTACGGAGCGAATTGCCGAACACGAACGCGGGGCTCTGTATCGTCACAACGGGCTCAGCCGTGACAGGTTCTTCCGTGTCGGGCTCTTTATCGAAGTCCCTGCCGAGCGTGAAGTTCAGTATCTGAACGAGGTCGTTTATCTTGAACTGACCGCTGCCGTCGATATCAGCCGCTCTCAGGACCTTCTCGTCGATGGGCTCGCCGCCGTCATTGAGCGTGCGTATCAGCGTCTGACGGGCAAGGATAACGTCGAAGCTGTCGACCTTCTCGTCGAAGTTGAGGTCGCCGGGAGTAACAGGCTCGAGCACTGCTGCGGAGTGACCTGCGCCCTCGATGACCGTGCCGTCGACAGCCGCGAAGATGTCGTCAACGTAGAAGTTGGTAGCGGGCGTATCGTCGTCGGAGTCGCCCTCAGTCTCGATGTAGATGAGCGGCTTCTTAGCGCCCTCTGGTATTTGGAAGCTCGTATTCGCGAGCTGTGTCCACTCGCCTTTCTTGACGTCCTGAGTGTCTATCTTCACGTACTGCGTCTCGCCCGAAGCGTCGTCGTACTGGAGCGTGAAGTGGAACTTGACCGTGGGGTCGCCCTCGGTATATTTAACGTTTGCGGAGAAGCTGTAGCTCTCGCCTGCCTTGAACTTGTAGTTGAGGCTTCTGCCGATGCCCTTCCACGAAGCCGAGCGGTCGGAGCAGTACGCCGAGCCTTCGCCCTCATAAGCCTCGTCCTTGCTCAGAGCGACGGCAGCGCCGCCTCTGTCGGTCCAGCTGTCGAGCTTGTTCTCGAACGTGCTCTTGAAGATGTAAGTGTTATCGACCTCGGTCGATGAGGAGCCTGCGCCCTCGAACTTCCACCAGTCGACGTTCATGAGGAAGTCGTCGCCGCCGTTGAATACGAGGAAGAGGTCGTGCTCGCCGCTTGCGCCCGCAACATCGCAGGAATACTCCTCCCAGTTATGCCAGCTGCCCGTGCTGCCGACCTTGAGGTTGCCGACGACGGGACCTGTTTTGCTGTCGAGGTGGAGCTCGATATTTCCGCCGCTGTTAGCGGAGGCAGCGCTCGCGATGAACTTGTCGGCACCCTCGCCGAAGTCAACGCCCGCGACCTTGATATAGCTGCCCTTCTTGATGCTGCCGATGCAGACGGAGTTGTTCTCGTCCTTCTCGGTCTTGATGCCCTCGCTCCAGCATATCGTCTCAGCCTCAACGCGCTCGAAGGGGTTGAGGGGCTCTATCTGGTCGGGACCTGTGTTGGTGAGCTTCATAACGGGAATGGAGCCGTCGGCGTTGAAGGTGAACTCCTCACACGCCGCGCTTCTGTTGAATGAGCCGCCGCCGGGCAGACCGTTCTTGTGATAGAAGAAGTAGGAGTGGTCCTTATAGTCGATGATACCACCGTGCGTGGTGAAGCAGTTGGAGCCCTGCTGGATGACGCCGCCGTAGGTCCACGGACCTGTTACGGAAGGACCTGTCGCGTAGCACTGGCTCTCGCCGCCGAAGCCGTCAACGAATGAAGCCCATACAAGGTAGTAGAGGCTATTGCGCTTGTATATCCACGGACCCTCGCCGTATGATGTCGAGTGCTGACCCGAAGCGGGACCGAACTGCTGGGGGGTCATATCGAACTTTTGGACAGGACCGTCGGTAGTAACCATGTCCTCCTTGAGCTTGACGTAGTAGCAGGTGGGGTTGCCGAACATCAGCCAGGCCTGACCGTCGTCGTCGATCAAAACGGTGGGGTCGATGTAGTCCCAGTTCGGACCGCAGAGCGGCTTGCCGTTCGGGTCGCTGTAGGGACCCTCAGGGCTGTCCGCGACCGCGACGCCGATAGCTCTTCCGCCGCCGCCCTTGTTAGTGGTGGTGAAGTAGAAGTAGTACTTGCCGTTGCGCTCGATGCACTGGGAAGCCCATGCGTCGTTCTGACCGCACCAGCTGAAGCTCGTGTCCTCGAGGATACGGCCGTGGTCGGTCCAGTTCTTCATATCCTTGGTGGAGAAAGCCTGCCAGCCTGTCATGTAGTAGAAGTCGTTGTTGCCCTGACGGTCGCTGCCCGTGAATACCCACAGCTCGTCATCGAAAACGACGGGAGCGGGGTCGGGCGTGAAAGATGTCTGTACAATCGGGTTCTCCGCGTGCGAGACTGCGGGTACTGCCGCACATAGCGCCACGGACGACAGAAGAGCCGTAGCTGCTGCCATAATTGCCTTTTTCATTCCAATTCTCCTTTGTAAAAATTTCCCTTTAAGGTTTGATTTCCCTTTGCAGTTTTGACTGACGTTCCTCACGTCGGTCAGTTTACGGTACATACATATTAATATTATATTAACACAATCGTCCGACAATTTCAATCCACAATTTTGCAGAATCAGTGGATAAAATGAATATATTGCTAAAACTTTTCTACATATTACACAAAAAAGACCGAAAGCTGCCACAGACGTGACAGCTTTCGGCTCAGGGAAAAATTCTATCATTAATTGAGGAATGTCTTTATTGCTCGACCTCTTCGAGGCGGACGTTCTTGATGTAGATAGTCGCGGTCGAGCCCTTGTTGCCCATATTGAACTCAAGGCGTCCGTTCTCGTCGTCCTTCTTCGTCATCTCGAAGTCGTAGGTGTAGGTCGTCTGCTCGGTCGAGAGCGTCAGGGTCGTGTCGGGGAGGTAGCGTATCCAGCCCGCATTCGGCGCGGAAACGCAGACGATGATGTCGCGCTCCTCGTCGGACCATGCGTCGAAGGTCACGCGGTACTTCTTGCCCTTTATCATCGGCTGGTCGGGCTGAACGAGCTGTACGGAGTAGTCGACCGTGCCCTCCTTCTCGGTGGTGATTATCATGGTGTTGTCCTTTATCTCGGCAGCACCCTCGCCGCCCTCAAAGAGCAGGAACTTCCAGTCAACGTCGTCGGTGAGGTCCTCCGCGTCGGAGAAGTCGCCGTTGTAGATGAAGTTGCCGTCCTCGGTGGGCTCGCGGAAGTTCTTCGGAGGCTTCTGCACGTTGGTGTCGTACGAGGGCTTCTGATAAACGCGGACGTAGTCGATGAGGAACTCCGCCTTGTCGAAATCGGTCGTATCATCGGGATTTCCGGGCCATGTTCCGCCGACTGCGAGGTTCATCTGCACGAAGAAGTTCTGGTCGAACGGGGCAGGGTAGGGCTTGTCGTCCTCGTCCTTTTCAGCCGTGAACCAGTCGTTGACCGTGAGGTAGAGCTCGTTGTCGATGTACCAGCGCATCTCGCCCGGCTCCCACTCGACGGAATACTCGTGGAAATCGGACGCGAAGGATCCGCTGTCGAGCACGACGGTGCCCTGCTGCTCAGCGTGGGGCTCGCCGTAGTGAACGGTGCCGTAAGCGGTCTTGGTGTCGCTTCCGAGCACCTCCATGATGTCTATCTCGCCGCACTTCGGCCACTGACCGTAGTAGCTCTCGTCCTGCGGCATCATCCATATCGCGGGCCACAAGCCCTTGCCCTCGGGCACCTTAGCCCTCGCAACGACCTTGCCGTACATGAAGTCGGTCTTGTTGTGCGAGTTGACCTTGCCCGACATATAATAGGGCTTGCCGTTCTCGTCGGTCTTTATCGCCTTGAGCACGAGGCAGCCGTCGCGGGTGAAGATGTTGTCGGTCTTCATCGTGTACTCTTGAAGCTCCTCGTTGGTCCAGCCCGGCTGGCGGTGCTCCATATTCCATATCGAGTCGTCGAGCTCGCTGCCGCTGAACTCGTCGTGCCAGAGCAGCTCGTAGCCGTCGAGCTCGGGGACTTCGACCTCCTCCACTGTAGCAGCTTCAGTGGTGGG
>JAUMVH010000112.1:0-1420 GCA_030530245.1 Ruminococcus sp. | reverse complement strand
GCAGTGGTCTCGGACTCGCTGCCCTTGCTCTCACCGCACGCCGAAAGGAGCATAGCGGCGGCAAATGCCGTGCATAACAATTTTTTATTCATGGTAGATCCTCCGTTCGTCCGCCCGAGTTGGGCGAACCGTTCTTTAGCAGTATGATACTACATTTTACGGTAGGATTCTACCATTTTTCAATTATTTTTGGTAATTTGATGATATCAGCCGCCGCTGACCTCCGTCGTGGTCGGAGCCGTCTCGACAGGCGCGGAGGTCACGCTTTCCGCCTCGGGAACGACTGCTCCGCCCCTGACCTGAACGTCCGTGAACGAAATGTGCAGGAGGTTGTTCGGCATATCAAAGCCCGCGATATAGCCGCTGCTGTCGAGGATAAGCGTGTAGTCGCCGCCCTCGAGCGAGCCGCTTATCTCGAAGCTGCCCTCGTTCTCCCTGCCATGGAGCTCGCTCTCGCGGGCGGTGGTGTCGACGGCTTCGATGAGGTTGCCGAGCATGGCTTTCACGGGCAGAGCCGACTTCGGCACGGAAAAGGTCAGCCCCTTGTAGTCGGCAGTGACCGAGCCGCCGCTGAATGTGAGCTTGACACCGCTGAGGGTGTTCGGCGAGTCGAATTCAGCCGTCCATTCGGCGTCTCCGAGGCGGGTTATGGTGCCCTCCGCATTCATCTTGTCGAGGCTCATCGTGACGGGCGAGCTGAACGCGCACCCGAGCCTGTTCTCGCGCACGGAGCTCCCGCCCATCGGCGACGAGCAGGCGGTCAGGCAGAAAATGGCGCCAAAAAGAAATACGGACGTAAAAAGTCTCTTCATAACTATCTCTCCTATCGGGAAATTATGGTAACTTTCAACGTCCGTATCTTTAATTATTTCAGAGCTTCTGACTCTGCTTTTCTTTCAGTATCCTGAATGCGTCCGAGATGGAATCGACGATATCGCGCGGGAGCATAGCCTCCTGTCCGAGCTTGTCGGCGGCGGCATCGCCCGCGAGTCCGTGCATATAGACTCCCGCACACGCCGCATCGAACGGGGAGTAGCCCTGTGCGGCGATAGAGCCTATCATGCCCGCGAGAATGTCACCGCTTCCGCCGCGGCTCATACCCGGGTTGCCCGTGTGGTTGGCGGCGGTGTGGACAGCGTCCGCGACGAGGGTACCCGCGCCCTTGAGGACGACGGTGATGCCGTACTTCTCGGCGTATTTCTCGGCGACGGTGACGCGGTTGTCGTTTATCATCTGCGTGTCGCACTGCAGAAGCCGCGCCATTTCTCCCGCATGGGGAGTGATTATGACCTCGGACTTCCTGTTCATTAGTATTTCTATGTCGTCGGCAATGCAGTTTATTCCGTCCGCGTCAATTACGACGGGGATTTCGGCGTTCTGCACAACGAAGCGCAGTATCTCCTTGGTGTCGTTTGTATCT
>JAUMVH010000111.1 GCA_030530245.1 Ruminococcus sp. | reverse complement strand
GACAATGTTATCGAGTGCGTGTACGGGATCCCTGTGCTGCTGAAAGGAGAAATGCCATGCTGAGATCAATGCTTTCGGCGTTTCTGATGTACTCTCGGATACCCGTGCCGAAGGTCGCGTGGAAGGAAGAAAACCGCCGTTACGCGCTCGGATTCTTCCCGCTTATCGGTGCTGTTATCGGCGGACTGCTGCTGCTCTGGAGACTGATATGCGACAAGCTCGGCATAGGGCAGCTCCTCTTTGCCGCGGGAGCAACACTCTTGCCCGTGCTTGTGACGGGAGGCATACACCTCGACGGCTTCTGCGATGTGAGCGACGCACGCGCTTCCTGTGCGGACAGGGATAAGCGCCTTGAAATAATGTCCGACCCGCACATTGGTTCATTTGCCGTAATGAGGCTGTGCCTTTATCTGATAATTCAGACTGCTCTGTTTTCGCAGGTTTGCTCAATGAAAGAAGTGTCAGTCGCCGCGTGCGGATATATGCTCTCGCGTGCACTCAGCGGACTCACCGCCGTGACGTTCAAAGCAGCAAAAAAGGACGGCGCTCTGCAAAGCTTTGTACGTCCCGCACACAAAAAAATAACGGTCGCAATGGAAGCTGTTTTCATCATCGGGAGCGTTGCCGCTTCGGTCATTATTTTACCAATTCAAGGAGTATCATCAGCACTTGCGGCAGCATTGACACTGGTATATCACAGATATACCTCCTACCGTGATTTCGGAGGAGTAACAGGCGATCTGTGCGGCTGGTTCCTGCAGGTGTGCGAAATAGCAATGCTCGCAGCAATAGTTTTGTCGGGGAGGTTATTCTCATTATGGTAATGGTCACAGGCGGCGCATTTCAGGGGAAGATTTCATATGCTTCATCGCAATTTAAACTGGCCGAAAGCGATATCATCGACGGTAGTATTTGTCCATTTGAAGCCATATACAGTGCCATGTGCATTAAAAATTATCATGAACTTGTCAGGCGCCTCGGAAACGATTGTATTGCATTCACACAGGAGCTTTGCCGCCGCAATCCGAGCGCCGTTATCATTATTGATGAGATCGGCTGCGGCATTATTCCGCTGGAAAAGAGCGAACGCACATGGCGTGAAAACGTCGGACGCTGCGGCTGTATCATCGCTTCAAATTCTGTGAGGGTAGTTCGCATGGTCTGCGGAATACCGAATATCATCAAGGATGTGACGTCATGAAAATACTATTTTTACGTCACGGGTCAACAAAAGGGAACCTCGAAAAGCGCTATATCGGCACTACTGATGAACCGCTTTGCAGCGAAGGTTTCTCTCAGCTGAAAAAGCTCTGCATTCCCCGCTGCGAGGTACTTGTTTGCAGCCCCATGAAGCGCTGTATACAGACCGTGTCACTGCTCTTTCCAGAGCAGGAGGCAGTAATCTGCAACGCACTGCGAGAATGTGATTTCGGCGAGTTTGAGGGGAAAAACTACGCCGAATTGTCCGAAAACGCATACTATCAAAAATGGGTCGACAGCGGCGGAGCGCTGCCTTTTCCGAAAGGCGAAGCCCCTTCAGTCTTCCGCAAACGCTGCTTGAATGCATTTGAAATGCTGACCCAAAAATACAGAAGCTGCGCCTCTATAGCCTTCGTTGTTCACGGCGGGACTATAATGTCAGTGATGGAAAAATATGCTGTTCCGCGCAGAGATTACTTCGATTGGCACTGTGAAAACGGTCATGGCTATGCCTGCGAATGGGACGGCTACAGCATCAGTATAACGGAGAAAATATGAGATATCTATTGCCTGCTTTGCCCGTAATATTGGGCTTTTTATTTGATTGTGCCGTTGGCGATCCATATTGGCTCCCCCACCCCATCAGACTCATCGGTAAGCTCATCGGTGCACTTGAAAAACTCATCAGAAAGCACATGAAAAATCTGCGCTTTGGAGGCTTTCTTCTTGCGATGATCGTGGTCACACTTTCGGCTGCTGTACCGCTTGCCGTGCTGCTCGTTTGTTACCGAATCCACGTCGTTTTCGGCGTTGCAGCGGAGACGGTCATGTGCTGTTATATGCTCGCGGCGAGATGCCTTTGCAGTGAGAGCATGAAGGTCTGCCGCGCGGCTGAATCCGACGACATTGAGGCAGCCCGTAAAGCTGTTTCTATGATAGTCGGACGCGACACTGAAGTCCTTGACCGCGACGGCATAATCCGTGCGGCAGTCGAGACGGTCGCAGAGAACACCTCAGACGGTGTGACCGCTCCGCTTTTCTATATGGGACTCGGCGGCGCGGTGGGTGGATCATTCTACAAAGCCGTCAATACCATGGATTCGATGATAGGCTACAGGGTCGAAAAATATGCTGATATAGGGCGCTTTGCAGCCAAACTCGACGACGTGCTCAACTACATACCGTCACGGCTCACAGCACTGCTAATGGTCGCAGCAGCCCCGATATGCGGACTCGACAGCCGCAATGCTTACCGCATATGGAAACGTGACCGCCGCAAGCACGCGAGCCCCAATTCCGCACAGACGGAGGCGGCTTGCGCAGGAGCTCTGCACGTTCGCCTCGCAGGCGATGCATATTACTTCGGAAAGCTCCACAAAAAGCCGTATATCGGCGACAACGACCGCCCGATAGAAGCTGACGACATACGCCGTGCGAACCGACTGATGTATGCATCTTCGGTGATAATGCTCATAATTTCAGCCGCCGCAAGGTGCATTATTTTTGGAGGTATTTTATGACACAGCAGCATGGCGGGAACATTTCTCAGCATCAGGATATCCTTGATTTTTCCGCGAGTATCAACCCTTTAGGTATTACGGAAAGCGTGAAAAATGCCATACTTGAAAACATTTCGGACGTTGGATCATACCCCGACCCATACTGCACCGAGCTGCGGGAAAAGCTTGCTGAACACGAGGGTGTGAGTGCAGAAAACATTGTGTGCGGAAACGGAGCAGACGACCTCATCTTCCGCATAGTTCACGCAATAAAGCCGCGAAAAGCACTTGTGTGTGCACCGACATTTTCCGAGTACGGACGTGCTCTTGCGGAAGTCGGCTGCGAGATCTGCGAGCATTTTCTTAACGAAAAAGACGGCTTTAAGGTGACAGAGAGCTTCCTCGACTCGCTCGATAACACGCTCGATATCTGCTTCATATGCACTCCGAACAATCCGACGGGTCAGCTTATCCCACGCGATATTTTAGAGGCAATTGTCCGAAAATGCTCTGAAAACAGCACAATTCTCGTATGTGACGAATGCTTTCTCGGCTTTGTTGAAGGCGCTGAAAAATACAGTCTCGTGAACTTTACAAACGAAAATTGTATGATTCTCAAAGCCTTCACCAAGCTTTACGCGATGGCAGGTCTAAGGCTTGGATATGCGGTTTGCGGAAGTTCTCAAATCGCTGAGGCAGTACAAAACAGCGGTCAGTTCTGGAGCGTTTCCGCGCTTGCTCAGAAAGCGGGAATAGCTGCACTCGACGAGTCCGGATACGTCCGCAGAACAAGGACACATATTGCGGGAGAACGCCGATTTCTCGCAGCGGAACTGAGGTCGCTCGGAGTGAAAGTATACGACTCCGCGGCAAATTTTCTGCTATTTAAAAGCGACGCAGGTCTCGCAGAAAAAATGCTTGCTGAGGGTGTGCTTATCCGAGACTGCTCGAATTTCAGCGGACTCACTGACGGTTTCTACCGAATCGCAATTCGGACACATGAAGAAAATACTCAGCTCATCGCTGCACTCGGGAGGTGTATAAATGGCTAAAAGCATAATGCTGCAAGGCACGATGTCAAACGTCGGCAAAAGCTTTCTGACGGCGGCACTGTGCAGGATCTTCAGGCAGGACGGCTGCTCCGTCGCACCGTTCAAATCGCAGAATATGGCGCTCAACTCGTTCATAACTCCCGACGGAGCAGAGATTGGCAGAGCGCAGGCTTTGCAGGCGGAAGCGGCTGGAATAAAGCCCTCCGCGCTGATGAATCCGATACTTCTCAAGCCCACCACCGATGTTGGCTCGCAGCTCATAGTCAACGGAAAGGTGCGCGGGAATATGCGCGCGGCGGACTATTTCCGACACAAGAAGGAGCTCATTCCTGACATCATGTCAGCGTACAGCGAGCTTGCGAAAAAAAATGATATCATTGTCATCGAAGGCGCAGGAAGCCCCGTGGAGCTGAACCTCAAAGCCGACGATATTGTTAATATGGGGCTTGCAAAGCTTGTGAAATCGCCTGTTCTGCTCGTCGGAGACATTGACCGCGGAGGTGTTTTCGCGCAGCTTATCGGCACGCTCGAGCTTCTCGAAAACGACGAACGCGGCATGGTAAAGGGGCTTGTAGTCAACAAGTTCCGCGGCGATATATCGCTGTTTCAGGACGGTATCGACATTCTGCGCGAACGCTCGCAAAAGTCGGTCGCAGGAGTTGTCCCCTACATTGACTGCGACATTGAGGACGAAGACAGCCTTTCTGACAAGCTGTCAGTGAGAGCTTCAGACGGAGACATCGACATCGCCGTGATACGCCTGCCGAAAATCTCCAACTTCACGGACTTCGACGTTTTCAGGCAATATAGCGGCGTTTCCGTGAGATATGTTTCGCGAGCGAGCGAGCTCGGACAGCCCGATTTGATCATCCTCCCGGGCACAAAAAGCACCATCGCCGATACGGAGTGGCTCAACAAGTGCGGACTTGCCGACGCAATAAAGCACAGTTTCAGCGCGGGAGTCCCTGTGTTTGGTATCTGCGGAGGATATCAGATGATGGGCAGAACTATATCCGACCCGCGCGGCTCCGAGGGCGGCGGAAGTATCAGCGGACTCGGTCTGCTCGAATGTGATACTGTGTTCGGAACCGAAAAGCGGCAGACTCAGGTAAGCGGCAGATTCCGCGATATACAAGGATTTTTCTCATGTCTGTCGGGAGCGGAGCTCTACGGCTATGAAGTGCATATGGGTGCGACCAAGAGCTCGGGTACGGAGCTGACCACGTGCGGCGGAAGCTTCACCGAAAGCGCCGCAGGCTGTTATGTTCACGGGATATTCGACAGCGCCGAGGTCTCGGGCAGGCTCGTACGCGCGCTATACCAGCGTAAGGGGCTGACCTACACAGGCACAGCGATCGACAGGCGTGAATACAGGGAAAACCAGCTCGACCTGCTCGCTGACAGCGTCCGCAAAAGCCTTGACATGGAGCTGATATACCGAATAATCGAGGTGGGTGTATGAATTTAGAATATGTACTTCCCGCAGACATCGAAAAGCGAAGCTTCGAGATAATCGAGAGCGAGCTTGGATCTGAAATCCCCGCAGACATCAAGCCCGTGGTCATGCGTGCGATACGCACTACCGCCGATTTCGACTACGTGGAAAACCTCTATTTCTCGCCGAATGTCATTGACACTGCACTCGCAGTTCTTGATAAAGGAGCGGTGATAGTCACCGACACGAACATGGCAAAGGCAGGCATAAACAAGCCCGCGCTCGCTCGTCACGGGTGCGAGTGTATGTGCTTCATGGCTGACGAGGACGTCGCGGCGACGGCAAAGCTCGGCGGCACCACACGCGCTGCCGCTTCTGTCGACAAAGCCGCAAAGCTCGGCAGACCCGTTATATACGCAGTCGGCAACGCTCCGACAGCTCTCGTGCGGCTGTGCGAGCACATCTCCGCGGGAGATTTCGTCCCCGAGCTCGTTATCGGCGCACCTGTCGGCTTCGTGAACGTCGTGCAGTCGAAGGAAATGCTCATCGCCTCGGGGGTCCCGTGCATAGTCGCCCGCGGCAGAAAGGGCGGGAGCAATGTTGCGGCGGCGATATGCAATGCGCTGCTTTATATGCTTGATAACAAAAAAGGCTTCCAAAAGTGAAGGCGGATTGTTACGAACGTATAAAATACGCATAATACTTGCATTTTACGAGCTGTTCTGATATAATTATCTATGTTCATGAACACAACTGAATAATAGCAAGCGGTGCCTCCGACAGCTCGGCTGTTGCAGGAGGGTAAAAGGGAAGCAGGTGAAGGTCCTGCACGATCTCGTCACTGTAATTGCGGAGCGGTATACGAACAAGGTCACTGAGCGATCGGGAAGGCTGTATAACGCGATGATGCATAAGTCAGGAAACCTGCCGTTTTGTTGGTACATGGCACAAAAGCCAAGGTCACGAGGTATTGATCGTACTGTTTCGGCAGGCTCTCGGAGAGGGTCTGTTTGCGATGCCTTCTGCCTGTGCGGAGGGTATTTTTATTTGGAAGAACCCATACGGTCGTGCCTTTCAATGAAAGGAAGATCATAATGAAAAAAGCAATGGCAACACTTATCGGACTGGCTTGTATCACAGCAGCATTCACATCGTGCGGAGACAGCACGTCCGAGAGCTCATCTGAAGCAACAACTGCTCCCACAACAACATCAACTTCGCTCGAGGTGATCACTACCGAACCCACCTCCACCGAAGCCGCAACAGAGGCTGAGGAAGAGGACGAGGGGGAGAACTACGATACAGGCGACGCATCGCTCGACAATATCCGCAATCAGGACGGTATCGGCGACAACGAGCTCCTCGTGGTAAGCTTCGGCACGAGCTTCAACGACAGCCGCCGTCTCACTATCGGAGCTATCGAGAACGAGCTCGAGAGCGCATTCCCCGACTACTCGGTACGCCGCGGCTTCACAGCCAACATCATCATCGACCACGTACAGCGCCGCGACGGCTTCCTCATCGACGACATCGACGCCTCCCTCCAGAGAGCAGTCGACAACGATGTCAAGAACCTCGTTGTACAGCCGACTCACCTTATGAGCGGTATCGAGTACGACGAGCTCGCGGGCAAGATAGCGAACTACTCCGACGCATTCGACAAGATAGCGATAGGCAAGCCGCTCCTCACGAGCGACGACGACTTCAAGCGTGTCGAGAACGCCATAGTTGACTGGACTAAGGAGTACGACGACGGCAAGACCGCTATCTGCTTCATGGGTCACGGTACGGAGCACGCCTCCAACAGCGTGTACGCGAAGATGCAGGATATGCTCACCGCTGACGGTCACACGAACTACTTCATCGGCACAGTCGAGGCAACTCCCTCTGTCGAGGACGTGCTCGAAAAGGTCAAGGCAGGCGGCTACGAGAAGGTAGTCCTCGAGCCTCTCATGGTAGTTGCGGGCGACCACGCAAACAACGATATGGCAGGCGACGAAGAGGATTCATGGAAGTCAATATTCGTAAACGAGGGCTATGAGGTTGAGTGTATACTCAGAGGTCTCGGCGAGAACGAGGAGATAAGAAAGCTCTACGTTGAGCACGCTCAGCAGGCAATAGATTCCATCAAGTAAGTGAAATATCAGCGGGCGCACGATGTGCGTCCCTACAAAACGGATCGTTATCCACGTAGGGGCGAACAGTGTTCGCCCGCAATTATTATACAGGAGTAAAATATGAAAAAGACGATCATCGCAGTATCACTTATCGCGGCGCTGTCTCTCTCTTCGTGCAGTGCGGAGAGCTCCACGTCCGAGCAGAGCAGCGTTCAGACCACAACAGCCACAGAAGCAGCTACAGAGACCGCCACCGCCGCTCCCACGACAGCGGCGACCGAGCACGCGACAGCTCCGCAGAACGAGGTCGGCTACGAGGGCATGACCGAGGTCGGAGCGGACGAGCTCAGGGACGGCGACTACCGCATCTCCGTGGATTCGAGCTCGTCGATGTTCAAGATCGCCGACTGCATACTCCACGTTGCGGACGGCAGGATGACAGCCGATATCATCATCGCGAGCAAGTCCTACGACGCTCTGTATATGGGCACTGAGGACGAGGCTCTGAGCGCCGCCGACACCATAACCTACACCGAGAACGAGAGCGGACAGTCCGTTTTCAGCGTACCTGTTGAGGCTCTCGACAAGGAGGTGCAGTGCGCAGCTCTCAGCGCCAAGAAGCAGGAATGGTACGGACGCACGCTCGTTTTCCGCGCGGATTCGCTCCCCGACGAGGCTTTCGCCAAGGAGAGGTACATCGCTCCCTCCGAGCTCGGGCTTGAGGACGGCGAGTACACGGTCGAGGTGAAGCTGACGGGCGGCTCGGGAAAAGCCTCCATCGAATCGCCGACCACATTCACGCTCGAGGACGGCAAAGCGACCGTGAAGATAGTATGGAGCAGCGACAAGTACGATAAAATGGTAGTCGAAGACGGCGTATTCATCCCGACTGTCACCGACGGTCACTCGGTTTTCGAGATACCGCTTATGGGCTTCGACTACAAAATGCCTGTGCAGGCTGAGACTACCGCGATGAGCGAGCCGCACATGATAGACTACACGCTCTGCTTCGACTCGTCCACGATAGAGAAATGCGAATAAGGCAGCTTATCCCGCTGACTGCCGCGGTCGGGCTGCTGCTCGTCACAGGCTGCGGGAAGCAGGAAAAGAGGGCGGAGCTCGACATCGTCGGCAGCATGGAGCTCCGATACGCCGAGCAGTTCAGCGTTGACTACTGCGAAAACGGCTGCTCGGTGGTGACAGTCGGCGACGACAGCTTTCTCGTCGTTCCCGAGGGCACTGCTGTCCCCGATGATACCGCGGGTATGACCGTGATAAGGCAGCCCGTCGAGAATATCTACGTCGCGGCGAGCTCCGCAATGGACCTGTTCGACGGCATAGGGCAGCTCGGCAAGGTCGCGATGACCTCGACTGCCGCGTCGAGCTGGAGCCTCCCGCATATCCGTGACGCGGTGGAGTCGGGCGACATCGGGTTCATCGGCAAGTACAGCTCCCCCGACTACGAGGCTCTGCTCGCGGAGGACTGCGGGCTCGCGGTCGAATCGACGATGATATACCACTCCCCCGAGGTCAAGGAGCAGATTCAGGCGCTCGGCATACCCGTGCTGGTCGAGCGCTCGAGCTACGAGACACACCCGCTCGGGCGAATGGAGTGGATAAAGCTCTACGGACTGCTGACGGGCGACACCGACTCCGCAGAGGACTATTTCAGCGGCAAGACGAGGGCTTTCGAGGAGCTCGACATCTCGGATATCCCCGACAGCGAGCGCAAGACTGCCGCCTTCTTCTACATCACGTCGAGCGGCTACGTCAGCATACGCAAGCCTGCGGATTACGTCTCGAAGATGATAGAGCTCGCGGGCGGGCGCTACATTTTCACCGCCGACGGCCTCAACGTCGACGACAACGCGCTCTCCACGATGAACATTCAGGTCGAGACCTTCTATGACATCGCCCGCGACGCCGACGTGCTCATCTACAACAGCACAATCGACGGCGAGCTCGGCAGCACAGAGCAGCTCATCGGGAAATGCAGCGTCCTTGCCGATTTCAAGGCAGTGAAGGAGGGCAATGTCTGGTGCACGGGACAGAATATGTTCCAGCAGACCACCGGCGCGGCTGATATGATATGCGACCTCAGCGCCGTCCTCACCGACAGCGCCG
>JAUMVH010000110.1:7580-9448 GCA_030530245.1 Ruminococcus sp. | reverse complement strand
GAAATCGGAATTCGGAATTATTGTAGGGGCTGATGCCCACATCAGCCCGTCAATATTGCTGAAACTGTTGTGGCGATGTAGGCATCGCCCCCTACAGTCTGAGTACTGATTATCGCTTCTTCTTATTGAACATATCCCTGAGGTCGTCGTCGGAAATATCCCCGCCGCTTCCTGCGGGAGCCTTATGCTCGCGGAGCGTTTCCGCGCAGTCGAGCATCGCCTTCTCCGTGATGGTGAACTCGCGGTTCGCGGCGACGATACCGCTTATCCTGCCCATTTCCTGCGGCGTGAACTCGTCGGCTATGAGCGAGAGCGTGAAACGCTCGCTCTCCTTTATCGCCCTCAGCAGAGCCGCATACACGCGCTTATTGAACGCGGTGACGAATATCTCGGGCGGAGCGGCGGCAGCTATGGTTTCGGCGTCCTCGGGACGTCTGAGCAGGTAGCTGATTATCGTCTCCTCAGCCTTAGCCTCCCTGCGGAACTGCACGGCTTCGGGGTTGACATCGTCCCTGACGTAGGCGGCTTTTGCCTTGATATTGCGCCATTCTTCCTTTTTGCGGCCGGCTTTTTTTATGCGTATGAGCTCATTTATGTGGCTTTTGAGCACCTCTGCGGAGATGTCGCACTTCTTCGCCGTGCGGGAAATGTACACCTCCCGCTCAAGCGGCGACTCTATGCCCGCGAGCACCCGTGACACGCGCTTGAGCAGCTCCACCTTGCCGCCCTCGGAGTCGAGGTCGAGCCCCTCCTCACAGCGGTCGAGCATGAAGTTGTTGGCGTCGTCGGAGCCTTCAATGAGGTTGCGGAAGCGCTGAGCTCCGAACTTTTTTATGTATTCGTCGGGGTCCTTGGCGCCCTCCATGTGGAGGATACGCGTCCGCAGACCGACGTCCGAGAAGTGGTTTATCGCCTTCTGCGTGGCGTTCTGACCCGCGCCGTCGCTGTCGTACGCCACCACGACCTCGTCGCAGTAGTGACTGATGAGCCGCGCCTGGTCGGGAGTTATCGCCGTTCCGAGCGTAGCTACGACATTCTCGAAGCCCGCCTGATTGACGGCGATGACGTCCATATAGCCCTCGCAGAGAATGAGCCGCTTCTGGTCGGCATTCTTGGCGAAGTTCATCGAGAAGAGGTTGCTTCCCTTGTCAAAGACGGGGGTGGCTCCCGTGTTTAGGTATTTTGGCTTGCTGTCGTCGAGGACTCGTCCGCCGAAGCCGATGATATTGCCGCGCAGGTCGACTATCGGGAACATCACGCGGTTGCGGAAGAGGTCGTATATCTTGCCCGTTTTCTGCGACCGTCCGCCGAGCCACGCGTCGACTATCTCGTCCTCGGTGTAGCCCTTGGAGCGGAGCATATTCGTCAGCTCATAGAACGAATCGGACGCGAATCCGAGCCCGTATTTCTTGATGGTCGCGGGAGTGAGCTTGCGCTTGTAGAAGTATTGCAGTCCCGCCTTGTTTTCGCCTTTTATGAGGTTCGTGTAGTAGAAGTTTGCGGCGAGGCGGTTCATCTCGTAGATACGCGTCCTGCGCTGAGCCGATAGGCTGTTGCGGTCGTTTTTCTCGGGGACCTCCATGCCGCTCCTCTCCGCGAGGAACCTTACAGCGTCCATAAAGTCGAGGTTTTCGGCTTTCATTATGAACGTGATAACGTCGCCGCCCGCTCCGCAGCCGAAGCAGTAAAAATGCGGGTCGTTATCGAGGAAAATGGTGCATGAGGGAGTCTTCTCGGAATGGAACGGACAATTGCATACATAGTTCCGTCCGCGGCGGATAAGATGTACATATTCTCCCATGACCGTCTCTATCGGGTTGGCGTTTCTGAGCGCGTACAGGAATTCGTCGTTTCTCGGCATGGTATCA
>JAUMVH010000110.1:0-7570 GCA_030530245.1 Ruminococcus sp. | reverse complement strand
CTTCCAGAACTTCGGAACGAACAGCTCGGTGTAGAGGTCGACCGCGTAGCTGTCGCTCATGCCCGAGATGTAGTCGCAGACAGCCCTGTCGGGGTCGGTCTTTTTCGCGATTATGCGGTACTCCTCGGGGAGCTTGGATATATTGGCGATGAAGTATTCGTACAGCTTGCGAATGAGCTGTACAGCCTTTTCCTCCTCCTGCTTGGCGGCGGGATTGGTGTAGACCTTGCGGAACATGAACGCCTTGAGGTCGTCGTGCGCCTTCCGCACGGAGGGGGAGAAGTCGATATCGTACGCTCCGTGCTCGATGACCGAGGCTATGAGCGTGGTTATGCGCTTTGTCTTGGTGTTGCCGAGGACGTACACGCAGTCGTTCGGCAGGTCTTTCGGGTCGAGAATGCCTGCGCGGACTGAGTCCTCGATGTCGTGGTTTATGTAGGCGATGGTGTCGGCGAGTCGGACGATATTGCCCTCCTTGGTCGCGGCGACTCTGTTCGTGTGGCAGAGTATACCGTCGCGGACGGCATAGGTGAGGTTGAGTCCCTGCCCCTTCTTCTCGAGAGCCTCCACCACGCGCACGCTCTGCTCGTAGTGCTTGAAGCCGTGGGGACATATCTCGTCGAGTATCTTCTCGCCGCAGTGACCGAACGGGGAGTGCCCGAGGTCATGACCGAGCGCGATAGCTTCGGTGAGGTCTTCGTTGAGGCGCATACCGCGCGCTATAGTACGCGCTATCTGCGACACCTCAAGGGTGTGGGTGAGGCGGGTGCGGTAGTGGTCGCCGACGGGCGAGAGGAACACCTGCGTCTTACGCTTGAGCCTGCGGAAGGAGTTGCAGTGGAGTATGCGGTCGCGGTCGCGCTGGAAGTCGGTGCGGAACGGGCACTTGTCCTCGTGGCGGTCGCGGCGAGTCATTTCCTCGTTCACGCTCGTACACGCGAAATTGCTGAGGATACCCACTTCTGTTATCTCATACTGTTCTCTTACTGTCAAAGCTATCCCTCCCTGTGAAAAAAACTGCTTCTATAATACTTATACTTTTATAAATGGAAAATCCCTTTAATTTTTTTGCGGCGTTGTCATTTTTGTAGGGGCGCATTCTGTGCGCCCGCCAAACCTGTAAGGATACGACGGGATGCCGAGGACGGCGTCCCCTACGATTTATTATGCCGTTACACCGCTGAAATCGGCGTAAAGCTCGCCTGTGTCCTCTATCTCGGCAGCGCCGTTCGTGACCTCGGTGAGCTCCTTGGTGAATGCGGCGAGCTTCTCCGAGAGCACGAGCACTGTCAGCTCCACCTCGCTTCCGAAGTCGGAGCTCTCCGTTATCGTGCCGAAGCTCGGCAGGATATAGCTTATCTTGCCGTACATACCGTAGTCCGCGGAGATACGCAGCCTGTGGCAGAGCCGCATATCCATTGTCTGTGCCGCATCGCAGGCGAGCGCTGCCGCGTGGGAGTACGCGCGGACGAGTCCGCCGCCGCCGAGGAGTATGCCGCCGAAGTAGCGCGTCACCACGACGCACACGTCCGTGAGCCCGCGCTTGCGCAGCACGTCGAGGACGGGGACTCCCGCGGTGCCCTGCGGCTCGCCGTCGTCGGAGTAACGGGAAATATTGTCCTGCCGCACGATGTAGGCGTAGACGTTATGGCGCGCCTTGCGGTGCATGGACTTTATCTTGTTTATGAATTCGACAGCCTCGTCGCCGCTCTTCACGGGAGCGATATACCCGATGAACTCAGACTTCTTCTCCACGAACGAAGCCTCGGCGGGGGCTGAAATGGTAAGGTAGTTCATAATGCACCTCCGAACGGTAGGATTGCCTGTGTAGGGGCGCCCTTCGGGCGTCCGCAGGCATACTGCAAACTATCGGACCGCCAAAGGCGGTCCCTACAAAGTGGATCCGTGTAGGAAAAAAGCCGCTCAAATCGAGCGGCTCTTTGATTACTTATCGAAATTGAAACGCTTCTTGAATCTGTCAACGCGTCCGCCTGTGTCAACAAGCTTCTGCTTGCCTGTGTAGAACGGATGGCACTTAGAGCAGATCTCGACCTTGATGTTCTCCTTTGTGGACATTGTCTCGATCACGTTACCGCAGTGGCAGGTAATTGTGGTCTTGTACATTGTAGGATGGATTCCCTCTTTCACGATTTTCACCTCCGAAATGATATTTCTGTATTATCGTGCAGCCCATCAGTTCCTTTAGACAGTAGTGCCAATATACATTACAGTAATAAATTATAGCATACAGACGGGGAGCTGTCAAGCGCGAAACGAAATATTTCATATTTTTAATCAAGCGGCGGGCTGTTCTTATCCTGTCCGCTCCGCCGTATCATTATATAAAGGAGGCTTGGAAATGAACGAGACGTACATAATTCCCACGGTCGTGGACGACCGCCCCGCTCTGCCCGCGGAGGACGACACGGAGCAGCTCGCGGAGGAGAGCTCCCGCCGCAGGCGCGAGGGCAGCGCCGACGACATCATCGCCATGCAGGCGGCGGTGTGTATGCTGATAGCTGCCGCGCTGATGATAACGAACATCTTCCGCCCCGACATATCGGGCGAGCTGTTCGCGAGGCTGCGCGAACTTGCGGAGAGCTCGCGCGAGCTCTTCACGAATCCTATCGAACTCCTGCTCGGGCTGCTTGACAAATGATACGGGTCGGGTTCTCATTCCTGCTGTTCAACGCTCTGCTTTTCATGTTCTGCGACGGCGAGATGATAGCCTCATTCTATGCGGTCTGCCTGCTGCACGAGCTCGGGCACATCGCCGCGCTGAGGCTGACGGGCGGCGAGCTCCGCCGCGTGGAGCTGTCCTTCTTCGGTATAAGAATTGTGGCGGCTCCTGCGGCTGATGTCGGCAGGGGAGCGCTCGTCCTGCTGAGCGGACCCGCGGCGAATCTGCTGCTGTGGGCGGTGCTCGGAGGGCTCGGAGTCGGCGGCAGGACGGCGCAGCTCAGCCTTGCCGCGGGTGTGTTCAATCTGCTGCCGCTGAGCTCCCTTGACGGCGGGGCGCTGTTCGATATGCTCGCGGCTGGCAGAGTTCACGAGCGGCAGATACGCGTCTGCCTCGCCGCCGTGAGGGGAGTGCTCGCGGCGGGGATCCTTGGCTGTATCGCGGCAGAAATGGCTAAAACATAATACCTATGCGTGAAAAGTTCACTTTTGGGGGTAATTGACAATTCACCTGTTCTGTGTTAGAATTAGCTTGGACAGAAATGTCCACTTTCGGTTTGATTTTAACGTTAGGGTGATCATATGATTTGGCTGCTTGTTATCTGCCTGTGCGCAACGGCTCTGTTCGTTGCCGCGTGCGCAGTTTACGGAGCGCTCAAGCACCGCAAGAACCCGATGGAGCTGCCGCTGAGATACGTGTTCATCGCGTCGTCTGCCGCGATAGCCGCGAATGTTGCCTCCATTCTCATGCGTTCGGAGCGCCCTGCCTACTTCGTGTACGGCATATATTGCATACTGATGGATATCATGATAGTCACGCTCCTGCACTACGCGAAGGCGTTCACGGGCGAGGACGACCTCATCAGGAAGGCGCGCAACGTCTTTGCTTTCGCTGTCGGAGCAGACTGCCTGCTCATGCTCGTGAACCCGTTCCTGAAAATGATGTTCAAGATGGGCGTGTACACCGACGGCTTCGGCGAGCACTTCTACCACGTCTCGGACCGCGGTATCCTCTACATATACCACATCGCCGTGATATACGCGATGATGTTCGTCGTGAACTATGCGCTGTTCAAAAAGATACGCAGCGCTCCGAAGCTCTACAAGCTCAAGCACGCCGCGATACTTGTTGCGATGTGCATCATCATGATAGTTCACGCCATATACCTCAATTTCAAGCTCCAGTTCGACTACTCGCTGCTGTTCTATGCGGCTCTCGCGATGACGATGCTGTTCTTCACGCTGCTGTACGTGCCGCACGGACTCATGGACAGGCTGCTGTTCTTCACGATAGCGAATATGAAGGACGGTATCGTCTGTATCGACAACGAGGGCAGGGTAGTCCACGCGAACAGAACTGTCAAGGACTACAGCGAGGCTGATATCGACGTCGGCTCGCTCGACAACCAGCTGCAAAAGTGGTTCACCGAGGATATCACGCAGGACTGCACAGAGCGTACGTGGGACACCGTCCGCCGCATAGAGGGCAGAGACCACTACTTCCGCATCGACTTCATGCGTATTTACGACGGCGACGTCAAGTACCTCGGCTGCTTCTTCCTCGTCCACGACAGGACGGAGGAGTACGTGCGCTACTACGCCGAAAAGTACCGCGCTACGCACGACCTGCTCACGGGCATATACAATAAGGAGCACTTCTTCGAGCGCACCAAGGCTATGCTCGACGAGAACCCCGATATCCACTACATGATCATCGCCACCGACGTCAAGAACTTCAAGCTCGTCAACGACGTCTTCGGAGTCGAGGCGGGCGACAGGATGCTGAAAAAAATTGCCGAGATAACCGCCTCATTCGGCGGGGACGACATCGTCTACGGGCGGCTGTCGGGCGATAAGTTCGCGGTTTGTATGCCGAAATACCGCTTCTCCGAGAGCGAGGTGCTCGGGAAGTATTCCGCGGTCGATTCCTTCCTCGAGAATGCGTCGTTCAAGACGCACGTGCACATCGGCGTGTACGAGGTCACCGACAGGAGCCTGCGCGTGCCGATAATGTGCGACCGCGCAAGCCTCGCGATAAAGACCATAAAGGACAGCTATCAGAACAGCGTCGCCTACTACGACAACGAGATACGCAAGACCTTTATGAGCGAGCAGAAGGTCATCAGCGAGTTCGAGTCCGCGATAGCGAGCGGTCAGTTCCAGCCGTATATCCAGCCGCAGATATCCGTGGGCGGCAGAGTGTGCGGAGGCGAGGCGCTCGTGCGGTGGATACACCCGCATGAGGGACTTATCCCGCCTGCCAAGTTCATACCCATATTCGAGCAGACAGGTCTCATCAGCAGGCTGGACAAGCTTATGTGGGAGCTCGCGTGCCGCCAGCTCAGCATATGGAAGATGGAGGGGCGCGAGGAGAGCTACCTCTCCGTGAACATCTCGCCGAAGGACTTCTATATGCTCGATGTGTGCGGGACTATGACCGCGCTGATAGAAAAGTACAATATCCCGCCCCATTGCCTGCACCTCGAGATAACCGAGACCGCGGTCATGGACGAGCCCCAGCAGCAGCTCCGACTAATCGAGAGCCTGCGCAAAACGGGCTTCACGGTCGAGATAGACGACTTCGGAAGCGGCTATTCGTCGCTGAATATGCTCAAGGAGCTCGACGCGGACGTGCTCAAGATAGATATGGGCTTCCTCGAGAAGACCGACCACCCCGAGCGCAGCCGTACGATACTGAAAATGATAATCGGGCTCGCGAAGTCGCTGGAGATGGAGGTCATCACCGAGGGCGTCGAGACCAAGGAGCAGGCGAAATTCCTCGCGGAGTACGGCTGCGACCTGTATCAGGGCTACTTCTTCGCGAAGCCCATGAGGGTCAGCGAATTCGAGAACAAGTACCTCAACGCGCAATTCATCATCAGATAAACAAACAGGAGGAGATAAACATGATGTACACGATCCTTGCGGCAGTCCCCGCGACGGGCGATACCTTCCCCGCGCAGAAGCTTCTTATCATAGCGGGCATAGCTGTCGCGATAGCGGCTGTTACCATAGTTGCGGCGTTTTTCAAGAAGAACGACGATGACGACGAGGAATAATGCGTAATTATGGTGTCCCTGCGGGACATAATTAATAAAAGGCAAGCACCTCTGCATACCATTTATAAAAAGTGTGCGGAGGTGCTTTTATGCTTTGCAGTCTTGAGGAGCTGCGCTCGAAGGAGGTCATCGACCTCGGAACGGGCGAGCGGCTCGGTTATATCGACGATATCCGCTTCGATACGGACACGTCGGAGGTCGCGGCACTGGTCATCTACGGCGGGAGCAGGCTGTTCGGTCTGCTCTCGCGCGGGGAAGACCTCGAGATACCGTGCTCGGCGATAGAGGTCGTGGGCGCGGAGACTATACTCGTCAGATGTACCGATTTGACATATCGTACAAATTTGCAGAGAAACAGGCTCAAAAGTTTGTTTGATTAAATTTCGGACTGCCTCTTGCGGGAAATGGCGGAATGTGGTATAATATTAAAGCAATTCGCACGCACGCGCTTTTGCGGATTGGTGCGCCCGTCGGGCGTTGTCCGTGAGTCAAGCCGTGCGGAGGATTATAATAACCAATTTTTAAGGAGGACTACACAATGTCAGTAGTTTCAATGAAGCAGCTCCTTGAGGCCGGTGTTCACTTCGGACACCAGACAAGACGCTGGAACCCCAAAATGGCACCGTACATCTTCACAGAGAGAAACGGTATCTACATCATCGACCTTCAGAAGACAGTCAAGAAGCTCGAGGAGGCTTACCTCTTCGTTCGTGACCTTTCCGCAGAGGGCGGCGAGGTGCTCTTCGTAGGTACAAAGAAGCAGGCAGGAGATTCCGTTAAGGAAGAGGCTACACGTGCAGGCGCTCACTACGTAAATGCTCGTTGGCTCGGCGGTATGCTCACAAACTTCAAGACCATCCAGACACGTATAAAGAGACTTGAGCAGCTCCACACTATGGAAGAGGACGGCACCTTCAACCTCCTCCCCAAGAAGGAAGTTGTCAAGCTCAACCTTGAGATAGAGAAGCTCGAGAAGTTCCTCGGCGGTATCAAGACAATGAAGAAGCTCCCCGCAGCACTCTTCATCGTTGACCCCCGCAAGGAGAAGATCGCTGTTGCCGAGGCTAAGAAGCTCGGTATCCCGATAGTTGCTATCGTTGATACGAACTGCGATCCTGACGAGGTTGACTACGTTATCCCCGGTAACGATGACGCTATCCGCGCTGTAAAGCTCATCGCAGGCACAGTTGCTAACGCTATCATCGAGGGCAGACAGGGCGGCGACGCTGCTGCTGAAGAGGCTGAGGCTCCCGCTGAGGAAGCTGCTGCTGAGGACGCTGAATAAGCGGGGTGCCCCCCGCGGGCGGCTTCGCGATATAATCAATTATGGTGCGGGAGAAAGCTCCGCGCCTGTCACATGAATTTAAACGTAGGGGTTGGCGTCCCCGACAACCCGCAGCTTTGGGACGTCGAGGACGCCGTCCCCTACATTTGTATAATAATGATTTTTAGGAGGATATAACAATGGGTAAGGTATCTGTTGCAGAAATAAAGGAACTTATGAAGTCCACAGGCGTCGGCATGATGGACTGCAAGAAGGCTCTCGAAGAGAACGACGGCGATATGGACAAGGCTATCGAGTTCCTCAGAGAGAAAGGTCTCGCTACACAGGCTAAGAAGAGCGGCAGAGCTGCTGCCGAGGGCGTTGTTGCCGCAGTAGTTAACGGCAATACAGGCGTGCTCCTCGAGGTAAACACCGAGACTGACTTCGCTGCCAACACAGACGATATCAGAAACTTCGTTGCAAACGTTGCAAATACTATCATCGAGAAGAACCCCGCTGACGTTGAGGCTCTCAAGGAAATGCCCATCAGCGGCGGCACAGGTACAGT
>JAUMVH010000109.1 GCA_030530245.1 Ruminococcus sp. | reverse complement strand
GGATATGCCCCATTTTAGCCGCTTTCGTCTTGAGGTAGAAGAGGTCGTAGGCGGTGGCGTCCATCTGTATCGGGACGCGCTCCTTTATCTCGAGCCCGAAGCCGCTCAGTCCGTAGACCTTGTCGGGGTTATTGGTGAGCAGCCGCAGCGTCTTGCAGCCGAGCTCGCGAAGTATCTGCGCGCCGATGTAGTACTCGCGCATATCTCCCGGGAAGCCGAGCGCAAGGTTGGCTTCGAGGGTGTCCATGCCCTTGTCTTGCAGCTCGTACGCGCGGAGCTTGTTGATGAGACCGATACCGCGTCCCTCCTGCCGCATATAGAGCAGTATTCCCCTGCCCTCCTTCTCTATCTGGGTCATCGCGGAGGCGAACTGCTGTCCGCAGTCACATTTGAGCGAGCCGAAAGCGTCGCCCGTCAGGCACTCGGAATGCACGCGGCAGAGTATATCCTTGCCGTCGCCGATATCGCCTTTTACAAGGGCGACGTGGTGCTCGCCGTTGAGCTTGTTCACGAAGCCGAGCGCCCTGAACTCGCCGTACTTCGTCGGGAGCTTCGTATTCGCCACGCACTCCACGAGCTTATCGTGCACCTTGCGGTACTCCTTGATAGCCTGTATCGTGATGAATTTGAGTCCCCACTCATGCGCCTTCTGCTGAAGCTCGGCTGCTCTCATCATGGTGCCGTCGTCGCGCATTATCTCACAGCAGAGCCCGCAGCCTTTGAGTCCCGCGAGCCTCATCAGGTCGACGGTAGCCTCGGTGTGACCCTCACGCTCGAGCACGCCGTTCTTCTTCGCTGTCAGCGGGAACATATGCCCCGGGCGGCGGAAGTCCTCGGGCTTGGCGTCATCACTGACTGCCATGCGCGCAGTGAAGCCGCGCTCCTCTGCGGAAATGCCCGTGGTCGTCTCCACGTGGTCTATCGAGACCGTGAAAGCCGTGGAGTGGTTGTCGGTGTTGTAGTCGACCATCTGCGGCAGGTGGAGCTTATCGCACAGCTCGATGCTCATCGGCATACAGATAAGTCCCTTTGCGTGGACAGCCATAAAATTGACATTCTCGGTGGTCGCGAACTCCGCGGCGCATATCATATCGCCCTCGTTTTCGCGGTCCTCGTCATCGGTCACGAGGATTATCTCGCCGCTCCTGAGCGCCTCGAGAGCCTCCTCGACCGTGTTGTATTCAAACATTCTTATCCTCCTGTTGTTCAAGGTCTATGCTTCCGACGTCGCACTCGAGCTTCATCGTGCACTTTCCGCCTACGACTATCTCCTGCTTGCCGCCTACGGGCTTGTCGTCGTCGCCCGAGGTCAGCTCGTAGGTGTAGTCGCCCGTGTCGAGGTCGATATCGCCGACATCGACCGACACCTTCGCCTCGCACTCGTCGACCGCCGCGAGCGATATCGAGCAGTTGCCGACGTCCACGCTCATCTCCGAATCCGCGAGTATTCCCACGTCCTTCATTTCGAGGTTTCCGACGTCGCACTTTACGTCAAAAGCGCCGCTGAGCCCGTTTATCTCGACGTTTCCGACGTCAGCATTAACGCCGAAGGTATCGAAGCTCTCGGGCAGCTCGATATCCACGTTCGCCTCGACCTCGACTGCCTTCGCGTTCGAGTTTTTCCACTCCCAGAAGCTCTTGCCCGTCTCGTTGTCGATAATCGACACCACGAGGACGTCGTCGGCTATCTCGGCTTTGCAGGCGAGGTGCTCGCTGACCGCGCTCACCTTGTTCTGCGTTATGCCCTGTATCTTGTAGTCGACGTGTACCTTTGCATTCTCTGTATCGCCGTAGGATATTCCGATATTGCCGACAGAAATGTCGGTGCTGAGCTGCGTGACCTGTCCCGCCGCGAGCTCGATGTACTCGGAATCGTTGACGATGACTATGGGGTTCTCTATACCGCACGACGTGAGCGCGAGCATTGCCGCGGCGGCTGTAAGAGCCATTATTCGCTTCATTCTATCACTCCCTTATATGAAGCCGTTTTTCGCAAGGAGCTCCATTGAGACCCCGCCCGCAGAGCCGTCGGGCTTGAGGAGCTTCTCCACGTATTTGGCGATTATGTCATTTTCGAGGTTGACCGCGTCCCCGACCTTTTTCGTGCCGAGCACGGTCTGAGCCGCCGTATGCGGAATTATCGAAACGCTGAACGCTCCGTCCGTGACCTTAGCCACGGTAAGGCTTATGCCGTCGATGGCGACCGAGCCCTTCTCCACGATATACCGCATAATTTCGGGCTTCGCGGAGACCGTGTACCACACGGCGATACCGTCGTTCCTGATGTCGGTGACAGTCCCCGTGCCGTCGATGTGTCCCGAGACGATGTGTCCGCCGAACCTGCCTCCCGCCGCCATTGCGCGTTCGAGGTCGACGGGACTGCCGCTGCGCAGACTGCCGAGCGACGAGCGGCTGAGGGTCTCGTTCATCACGTCCGCCTGAAAGGAGGCGGGATCGAAGTCGGTCACCGTGAGGCAGACGCCGTTGACAGCGATACTGTCGCCGAGCTTCACGTCCTCAAGCACTTTCTGCGCCCTGATGCGTATGAACGACCTGCTCCCGCCGCGCTGTATCCCAACGACCGTGCCGACCTCTTCAATTATTCCCGTGAACATTCTTCACCCTGCTTTCTATGAGGATATCATCGCCGATATGCTTTACGGAGACGGTCTCGAGCATGAAAGCGCCGTCGGGCTTCTCGGCTCCGAGGCCCGCAACAGGCGATTTTGCGCCGACTCCGCCGAATATTTTGGGCGCGATATAGGTCTGCACCTTGTCGACGATTCCCGCCTCGAGCGCCGACCAGTTGAGCTCGCCGCCGCCCTCGATGAACACGCTGTCGATACCGAGCGAGGAGAGCGTCTTCATCAGCTGCCGCAGGTCGGGACGTCCGTTCTTCCCGCGGAATGTGAGTATAGTGCAGCCCTTGTCGATGTACGGCTGAGTCACCGCAACATCGCTTTCGAGGGTAGCGATTATCGTCGGGACTGTCCGTGCCGTACAGACGATGTTGCTCGTCAGCGGCGTCCTCAGCGACGAGTCGCATATCACCCTCACGGGGTTGCGTCCGCCCTCGAGCCGACACGTCAGCAGCGGGTCGTCCTTCAGGACAGTGCCCACGCCTACCATTATCGCAGCGTGTCTGAGCCTGTCGCGCTGAACGTTCTCGCGCGCAGCCTCGCCCGTTATCCACTTCGACTCGCCCGTTTTGCAGGCTATCTTGCCGTCGAGAGTCATCGCAAACTTCATCGTCACGAACGGCATATTCTTCGTTATGAACTTGAAGAAGATCTCGTTTATGGCGTCGCACTCGTCTTTCAGCACTCCCTCGACGACCTCTATCCCATTCTCGCGGAGTATCCTCACTCCCTTGCCGTTAACATGAGGATTGGGGTCGGACGAGCCGACGTACACGCGGCTGATACCGTGCTCGATTATGGCGTCCGTGCACGGCGGCTGCTTGCCGTGGTGGCAGCAGGGCTCGAGCGTGACGTACATCTCCGCGCCCGTGCAGTCGACTCCGCGCGCCTCGCAGTCCGCAAAGGCGGCGCGCTCGGCGTGGAGGTCGCCGTACTTCTTATGGTAGCCGCGGCCGATGACCTCACCGTCGCGCACGATTACGGCTCCCACCATTGGGTTGGGACTGACGAAGCCCATACCGCGCTGTGCAAGCTCAATTGCCTCTCTCATGAATTCTTCCTGCATATCATCACTTCCAAAAAACGCCCCGAAGCATACACGCGGTATACCTTCGGGGCGCTGATTATCACAAGCTATCGTGACATCTTCTTTCATCCGGACTTTTGTTGCACAAGCGCAACACGTTCTGTGAACGACCGTCGGCTTCGGAATCGCACCGAATCAGCCAAAAATGGCTCGCAGGCTGTACTGCCGGTAGGGAATCTCACCCTGCCCTGAAGATTACACATATATTATAGCACTGCCTAACATATATGTCAATAGCAAAAAAACAGCCGTCGCGCGGACGGCTGTTTACTATTTTACAGTGTTTTCATTTCTTCAGGTACTTAGAGAGCTTTTTTTTTCTCTTCTGTTCGTACATCACCTTGTCAGCGTCCGTAACAAAGCGGAAGATGTCCTCGCCCTCATGCGGCTTGGCGATGGTGAAGCCGATACTTGCACTGAGCGCGAACGGATTATCCATGCTCTCGTTTATAAGCTCTATGGAATTCTGTATCCTCTTTGTGAGGTCCTCCGCGAGGTCATCGGTAAAATCCGCGGCAAAGACTATGAACTCATCTCCTCCGAAACGGCAGTATATCTCGCCGTTCTTGCAGGTGCTGCGCAGAACGCTTGCTATCGAGCGTATCGCTACGTCTCCTATGTCGTGTCCGTAGGTGTCGTTGATGGTCTTGAGCCCGTCAAGGTCGATGAACATGAGCATGACGCTCCTGTCATTCCTGATGCAGTCGGCGTAGATAGCCTTCGTCGCCTGAACGAAGCCATTGCGGTTGTAGATACCCGAGAAGGTATCCTGCGTGTAGAGCTTGCCGAGGCGCTGTACTGCGTACTCGAGCGTGATTATCTTACGTATGTTTTCGAGCGAGTTGCTCATCGTAAGGCACCACGACTGGAAGAGCGAGTTATACAGCGGCACCTTGCAGTTGCGAATCACCATGTAGCCGAGACACCTCTCGCCGAAGTGGAGCGGCACCATATAGAACACCTTGCCCGCGGAGTCGTCGCCGCTGATATGCGGTACGAGGTCGCGCGTGAAGATGGAATCCACCTCGTCGTGGAACTTGCCGTCGCAGTAGGCAATGGGTATGTACATCTCGTCGGTATACTTCGTGGGTATCTCGACCTTCTTGCGGACGTTGCGCTCGTCGGGGCGCTCGATGTCCCAGTCCTTGCAGACGCAGAAGTAGAACTCCGAAGGGTCCATCTCGGCGACGAAATCCTTTATCGAAGCGATATAGTCATCGAACGAAGCGCAGCCCTGAAGGTTGCAGGAGAGCTTGTTGAAGAGCGACATATACGTCGATATCTTCTCGACTCTGTTGTAGTTCGCGATATTGAGCTCCTTGTACTCCGCGATGTTGCTGACAGCGCTGTCCTTACAGCCGCAGCTCTCGGTGAAGCGCGTCGACATATCGAGGACCGCCTTTTTGTCCTGAGGCTTGTGGTTGAAGTGGTTGAACAGCATCTTGCAGGCGAGCTGTCCCGAGTAGGTGAACGGGCGCTCGACAGAGGTGAGCTCAATGCGGAAGTTGTGGTTGTTGTAGGTGTTGTCGAAGCCCGAAACCGCTATCTCGTCGGGCACCTTGTAGCCCGCCTCAAACAGTCGGCTGATAGCAGTCGCCGCCATAACGTCGTTGGCGCAGATGATAGCCTCGGGCATATATTTATTGTTGTGCAGGAAGTGCTCGACAGCGGCTTTTCCGGCAGGAGCGCGGAAATCGCCGTAGTAGATCCTGTCCTCGTCGATGCTTATCCCGTTCTCGGCAAGCACCTCGAGGAAGCCGTTGAGTCTGTCCTGACTCTCGGGATTTTCCTTGGGGCCAGAGATGTAGTTGAACTTCGTAAAGCCGTGCACCTTGACGAAGTGCTCGGTTATCTTGCGCATGGCGGTCTTGTTGTCGATGCCGATGTAGTACATATCCTCTACGTCGTCGTCGATGCTGACGGCGGGAATACCCGCCTCGCGGATACGGCTGTGGATATTCTCGACCACGCGCTTGTCGTCAATGGTATTGGTGAGGAGTATCGCTCCGTCGAAGGTGGAGAAGTCGGGAAGACGGAAGATATTATACTCGCCGTAGTCGTGGTTGAGGTTACCCATCGTTCCGCTGAACGACGCGAACATTATGAGGTCGAGCATACATTCCTCCGCCGCAGATTCGATACCGTGAAGGATACTGCTCTGATAATTCTCGTCTATTCCCGCAACAATTACTGCAATTTTATACTTTTTCATAGCAGACGCCCTTCCTTTCCTCGAAAATCAGCTTTAGCAATATACATATATTTTACACCAAAACGAAAATAAAATCAATACTTTTTTATTATAATATTCATTAGTAAAATTAACCTTTCGTTCATACATTTTTCCAATTTGTATATACTGCTTGTGTTTTTACAATTAGTTCAATTATTTCACTACTGCTCATATTCTAAAATTTTCTGCGGGAGCGGTGTGAAATATTGTCAGACTGACGAAAATCGCGGTTTTACGATGTGCGTTGTTGACAAATCGCAAAAAAATGGTATACTTAAATATAGCAGAACACGAAATTCTTACTGCGGAGGTATACAAATGAAAAACATCTGGCACAACATTAGTCCCAAAAGGATTAGTCCGGAAAGTTTTTACGCGGTCGTTGAGATCGGCAAGGGCAGCAAGATAAAGTATGAGCTCGACAAGGACACAGGCTATATCAAAATGGACCGTATCCTTCATACTTCTACCCACTACCCCGCCAACTACGGCTTTATCCCGCGTACCTACTCCGACGATAAGGACCCGCTCGACGTTCTTGTGCTTTGCTCCGAGACGCTCATGCCGCTCACGCTCGTTGAGTGCTACCCTATCGGAGTTATAAGAATGCTCGACAACGGTCACCACGACGACAAGATAATCGCTGTTCCGTTCAATGACCCCAACTACAATATGTACATGGACATTGACCAGCTTCCCAAGCACATCTTCGACGAGATGACCCACTTCTTCACCGTTTATAAGGAGCTTGAAAACAAAACGACAGTTGTCAACGAAGTCGACCATGCCGACGTTGCGAAAGAGATAATCGCCGGCGATATAGAGAACTATATCGAAAACTTCTGCAAGTAATTACCAAATGACGCCAAACGAAAGGAATTTTTTATGACTGCTTCAAGTGAAAATTTATTCAGCAGCGAATCCAGTGCTGCGCCTATCGGCATTATCGCAATGAACAGCGTTACCGAGCTCGGCAACAAGATAGACGGATACCTCACGGAATGGTCAAAGCTCGCAGGCTACGAGACCGACAGCTTCCTCATTGAGTGCGAGTGTCCCCGCTTCTCATCGGGCGACGGAAAGGGTCTTATCAAGTCCACAGTCCGCGGAATCGACCTGTTCATCATACTCGACGTCGGAAATTACAGCATAAAGTACGACTACTTCGGTATGCAGAACGCGATGTCTCCCGACGACCACTTCCAGGACCTGAAGCGTATCATTCAGGCGGCAAGCGGTAAGGCTCACCGTATAACAGTCATCATGCCCACTCTCTACGGCGGCAGACAGCACCGCAGAAACTACCGCGAGTCCCTCGACTGCGCGTGCGCTCTTCAGGAGCTCGAGGCTATGGGCGTTTCCAATATCGTTTGCTTCGACGCTCACGACCCCCGCGTACAGAACGCTGTACCGCTCATGGGCTTCGATAACGTAATGCCTACCTATCAGGTGCTCAAGGCTATGCTCAAGCAGATAAAGGATATCGACCTTTCAAAGGAGAAGTTCATGATAGTTTCTCCCGACGAGGGCGCTCTCAACAGGAATATGTACTATGCCTCCGTCCTCGGAGTCGATATGGGTATGTTCTACAAGCGCCGCGACTACTCGCAGATAATCAACGGCAGAAACCCCATCGTTGCTCACGAATACATCGGTAACCCCGTCGAGGGCAAGGACATCTTCGTTGCCGACGACATCATCTCCTCGGGCGAGTCAATGCTCGACCTCGCGTACAACCTCAAGAAGAAGAACGCGGGAAGGATTTTCACTTACGCAACATACGCCATCTTCACGAACGGTCTCGAGAAGTTCGACAAGGCTTACGAGGACGGCATAATCGACGGCGTATTCGGTACCAACCTCACCTACAGGACTCCCGAGCTCCTCAGCAGACCGTGGTTCCACGAGGTTGACGTTTCCAAGTACATCGCATACTTCATCGAGGCTATCAACCACGACGTTTCTATCAGCAAGATAATCGACCCCCACACCAAGATAGAATCGCTCCTCAAGAAGTACGGCATAAAGTAATAGCAAAAGGGACTGCAAATGCAGTCCCTTTCCTGTTATATGTAGGGGCACATTCCGTGCGCCCGCAAGCATACTTATGTACTAACGGGCGAGCGGAACTCGCCCCTACAAAAAACGGTCTCCCGCTCGGGAGACCGTTTCTATGTCTGTTCAGCTTGATTATGCCTTGTTTACGCTTCCGAAGAGCTCCATCTTCTCCTTTACCTTTGCCTTGATAGCCTCAAAGCCGGGTGCGAGGAGCTTTCTCGGGTCGAAGCCCTTGCCCTGCTGGTCCTTGCCAGCCTCGATGTAGCCTCTTGTAGCCTCCGCGAATACGAGCTGGCACTCTGTATTTACGTTGATCTTTGCAACGCCGAGAGAGATAGCCTTTGTGATCATATCGTCGGGGATACCTGTACCGCCGTGGAGAACGAGAGGCATCTCGCCTACTGTCTTGTTGATAGCCTCGAGAGTCTCAAAGCTGAGTCCCTCCCAGTTCGAGGGATATACGCCGTGGATATTGCCGATACCTGCTGCGAGGAAGTCAACGCCGAGGTCAGCGATCATCTTGCACTCTGCGGGATCTGCGCACTCGCCCTTGCCGATAACGCCGTCCTCTTCGCCGCCGATAGCGCCTACCTCAGCCTCGATGGAGAGACCGAGACCGTGAGCAACGTTTACGAGCTCTGTTGTCTTGGCAACGTTCTCGTCGATGGGGAAGTGTGAACCGTCGAACATTATTGATGTAAAGCCTGCCTTGATGCACTTGTAGCAGCCCTCATACGAGCCGTGGTCAAGGTGAAGGGCAACGGGAACAGTGATACCGAGAGACTTGTCCATAGCTGCGACCATAGCCGCAACTGTCTCGAAGCCTGTCATGTACTTGCCTGCGCCCTCGGAAACACCGAGAATTACGGGAGAATTGAGCTCCTGAGCTGTGAGAAGGATAGCCTTTGTCCACTCAAGGTTGTTGATGTTGAACTGACCGACTGCGTACTTTCCGTCTCTTGCTTTTCTGAGCATTTCTGTAGCTGAAACTAACATATTATATTCCTCCTGAGAATTTCATTTGCAGGGATTTTCACCCTATCGTTAATATTATATCACATTCCATCGCAAATTGCAAGGGGCAGTGTGACATTTTTCACATTTTCGGAAAGATTTTCTCCATCATTCCCGAGATGTCGCTATTGTACAAATGACGGGCGGCGTTTTTGTTGATTGATAACAAATAATAAAAATATCTCCGCAGGTCTTGCATTTTGTTATAATAAATATTATAATAAGGAATATAAAGGGTGAATTCCCAATTTATGTTATAGGAGTGACTTTATTATGCCATTTTGTCAGAATTGCGGCAGAAAGCTTGCCGAAAACGAAGTATGTAACTGCACGTCAGGTACAGCAGCAAACGCTGCCCCCGCACCTGCTCCGCAGCCCACACCTGCACCCACACCCGTTCAGGCTCCCAAGCCTGCACCGACAC
>JAUMVH010000287.1 GCA_030530245.1 Ruminococcus sp. | reverse complement strand
CGACGGGTCGAGGGCAGCGCCCTCGCGGAGTCCAGAGGCAGAGCCTCTGGTTATTTCTCGGAACAGAACTCGACCTTCTCGCCGTTGAGTATCATATTTGTGGTACGAACAGCGCACATTTTGCCGCACATCGAGCAGGTGTGGCGCTCGGAAACAGGCGTGCTCTCGTAGTATGCCCTCGCCTTCTCGGGGTCGATACAGATCTTGAACATCTCCTCCCAGTCGAGCTCGTGGCGAGCCTTAGCCATGCGGTTGTCGATGTCGGTAGCATTGGGCAGTCCCTTTGCGATATCGCCTGCGTGAGCCGCTATCTTGCTCGCCATAATGCCCTCCTTGACGTCTGCGGCATCGGGCAGGCGGAGGTGCTCCGCGGGCGTAACATAGCAGAGGAAGTCCGCACCGTTGGCGGCAGCGATAGCTCCGCCGATAGCGGAGGTGATGTGGTCGTAGCCCGGAGCGATGTCCGTAACAAGAGGTCCGAGCACGTAGAACGGCGCGTTGTGGCAGATACGCTTCTGAAGCTTCATATTCGCCGCGATCTCGTTCATAGCCATGTGTCCCGGTCCCTCGACCATGACCTGCACGTCCTTAGCCCATGCTCTCTCGGTGAGTGCGCCGAGCTCGATGAGCTCCGCTATCTGTCCCGCGTCGGTGGCGTCGTCGATACAGCCGGGACGGAGCGCGTCTCCGAGGCTGATGGTGACGTCATATTCGCGGAGTATCTCGAGCACGTCGTCGTAGTACTCGAAGAACGGGTTCTCGTTGCCCGTCATCATCATCCACGCGAACAGGAGCGAGCCTCCGCGCGAAACGATGTTCATCTTTCGCTTGTCGCGCATGAAAGCCTCGACAGCGCGGCGGTTGATACCCGCGTGAATGGTCATGAAGTCGACGCCCTCCTCGGCGTGAGCACGAACGACCTTGAGGAAGTCCTGCGCCGATATCTCGAGGAGGTCCTTGTCGAGGTAGCCGATAGCGTCGTACATCGGCACGGTGCCTATCATCGCAGGTGACTTCTCAACGAGCGCCTTACGGAAGGTGTTGGTCTTGCCGTAGTTGCTGAGGTCCATGATAGCCTCCGCGCCAAACTTTATCGCCATGTCGACCTTTTCCATCTCCATGTCGTAGTCCTTCATATCTCCCGAAATACCGAGGTTTACGTTTATCTTTGTCCTCATGTTCTTACCGATACCCTCGGGGGAGATGGACTTGTGGTTGATATTGCAGGGGATAGCCACCTCGCCCGTCGCAACGAGCGCGCGGACAGCCTCCGCGTCCATGTGCTCCTTCTCCGCGACTATCTTCATTTCGGGCGTGATAATGCCCTTCTTTGCGGCTTCCATCTGTGTGCTGTATTCTCTCATTGATTTGATTCCTTTCGTGTAAATAATGTATGAATCTATATGAAAGCTCCCGTCCGCATATACTAAAAATCGCGGAAGCAAACTTCCCGTTTATACATAGTGAGCGAGCGTGCGAGCGGCAACGCGAACTCGGGTTGCAAGGGACTGTGTCCCTTGCTGGGGTCTGGGGCAAAGCCCCAGCGGA
>JAUMVH010000108.1 GCA_030530245.1 Ruminococcus sp. | reverse complement strand
CTTGCGGCGCTGAGTATGATATGCGGCATTGTTCCGTATTATTTTATCGCGAAGGTAGTCAGGCTGCTGCTTGACGGCAGCACGGACAAAACCGCGTACATCACAAACTGCATTATCATACTTGCACTATGGCTCGGACACGCTCTTTTTCACGCGTTATCGACCGCGAATTCACACCTTGCAACATTTCACACGCTTGCGGTGATTCGCAAAAAGGCGCTTGACAAACTGGCGAAAATGCCCCTCGGAAATGTCATCGGTCAGCCGTCGGGTGCGCTGAAAAGCACAATTGTGGAGCGTATCGACAGCATTGAAACAACGCTTGCGCATATCCTGCCCGAATTCACAACGGGTATCGGCGCGCCCGTCATTGTGCTGACATATGTGTTTGTCATCAACTGGAAGCTCGGTCTGGCGGCGCTTATCACCGTTCCTATCGGCGTGGTATGCTATGCGCTGATGATGTTCGGCTATGAGGAGAACTACGGCAGGACTGTCCGTGCGACGAAAGCTCTGAACGCCGTCACGACCGAGTATATCAACGGTATCGAGGTCATCAAGGTGTTCGGCAAGGCGCAGTCGAGCTACGAGAAATTCGCGGAGGCTGCGAAGGAATCGGCGGCGAGCTTTGTGGACTGGATGCGCAAATGCAACGTGTATATGACCTTTGCCATGTGCATTATGCCCGCAACTATGCTCAGCGTTTTGCCTATCGGCGGTATCATGGCTATGCACGGGACTGTCAGCGCTGCCGACTTTATCACCGTCATTATCCTGACCGTGGGACTTATCGAGCCGCTTATCGGTGTCATGTCCTATTCCGATGATATCGCGCAGATGGATACCATCGTGACGGAGGTTAGGAGTATCATCGACGCTCCCGAAATGGTGCGTCCCGAAGCGCTGACAAAGCAGCTTGGCGGCGGCGATATCGTTATCGAAAATGTGCACTTCGGATACGATGAAAAAGAGATTCTGCACGGCGTTTCCATGACTGTTCATCAGGGGGAGTTCATCGCGCTGGTCGGACCTTCGGGCAGCGGAAAATCCACCATTGCACGCCTTATCGCGAGCCTCTGGGACGTCAGCGAGGGGAGTATCTCGCTCGGCGGTGTCGACATCAGGGATATCCCGCTCGACGTCTGCAACGACCGCATTTCCTACGTTTCGCAGGACAACTTCCTGTTCGACCTGTCCGTACGTGAGAATATCCGTCTCGGCAGGCAGGGGGCGTCCGACGCGGAGATCGAGGAAGCGGCAAAGCAGTGCGGCTGCCATGAGTTTATCATGCAGCTCGAAAACGGCTATGATACGGTCGTCGGCACTTCGGGCGGACATCTTTCGGGCGGCGAGCGTCAGCGTATCGCTATCGCGCGGGCAATGCTGAAAAATGCGGATATCATCATTCTTGACGAGGCGACCGCCTACACCGACCCCGAAAACGAAGCACTCATACAGCGCAGTGTTGCGAAGCTGGTGCAGGGGAAAACGCTTATCGTCATCGCGCACAGACTGTCTACGGTCAAGAATGCGGACTGCATCTATGTGGTAAATGACGGCAGGATAGCCGAATCTGGAACGCATGACGAGCTGCTCGAAAACGGCGCATTGTACAGCGCGATGTGGAAGGCTCATATCTCTGCAAAGGACGGTGAGGACGATGTTTAAGATACTGAAAAGCTTCTTTGATTTTTGCAGCCCCGAGGACAGGAAACGGTTCTACCTTTCTATCGTTTTCAGCTTCGCTCAGGCGGTATTTGAAGCTCTGAAAATTCCCGCTATTGCGTGTATGGTGAAAGCACTTTTAGAGCAGAACGTCACGTCGACGACCTGCCTGACCTGCCTCTGTATCATGCTTGTGAGCGTTATAGGCTCGGGCATTGTGAAAAGCAAGGCGACCATGCTGCAAACCGAGGGCGGCTATCACACCTGTGCGGAAAAGCGCATGAAGCTCGCGGAGCACCTGCGCTACCTGCCGATGGGCTACTACAACGAAAACAGCCTCGGACGCATCATGTCCGTGACGACAAATACCATGCAGAACCTCGAAAATGTGGCGACCCGCGTGGTAATGCTCGTCTGCTCTGGACTGCTCACTACAGCCGTCATTACCGTGATGATACTGGTGTACGACCGGCGTATCGGTCTGATACTGTGCGGCGGACTGGCGGTATTTTTTGCGGTCAACAGCGGTATGATGAAGGCTTCGGCTGATATGGCGAAGCAGAAAATAGAAAAGGACTCCGCGCTCGTCGCGAAGGTCATCGAGTACATTCAGGGCATTGCCGAGGTCAAGGCGTTCCGCCTGACAGGACAGCGCAGCCGTGAACTGAATACGGCGATAGACGAAAACGAGCACGCCAACTCTGCAATGGAATTGAAGCTAATCCCGTTCATGACAGCGCAGAGCTTCTGGCTGAAGGCAGTCGGTACCGTCATTGTGCTTGCTTCCGTCCTCCTGCATATAAGCGGCAGCATGGACCTGCTCACGACAATTATCATGATAATCAGCTCGTACCTCATCTACGCACAGCTTGACAATGCGGGCAAGTATTCTGCGCTGCTCCGTACCGTCGACGTCAGCGTCCGTCAGGCTCGGGAGGTCCTGTGCACGCCGCAGATGGACATTTCGGGCGAGGATATCAGTCCCGTGCATTACGATATCTCGGCGGATAATATCAGCTTTGCCTATGAGCAGAAAAAGATAATCGACGGCGTTTCGCTGACTATCCCCGAGCGTACTGCGACAGCTCTTGTCGGACCGTCGGGCGGCGGAAAGACCACGCTGACCTCGCTGCTCTCCCGCTTCTGGGACGCGGACAGCGGAACGGTCATGCTCGACGGCAGAGATGTCCGAGATTACAGTATGGATTCGCTTATGCGCAATTTCAGCTTTGTGTTCCAGAGCGTGTATCTGTTTGCGGATACGGTAGCGAACAACATTCGCTTCGGTCAGCCCGATGCACCGATGGAAAAGGTCGTAGAGGCTGCTAAAAGGGCGTGCTGCCACGATTTCATCATGCAGCTGCCGAACGGCTATGATACGGTCATCGGTGAGGGCGGCGCGAGCCTTTCGGGCGGCGAAAAGCAGCGCATATCAATTGCAAGAGCGATAATGAAGGACGCTCCGATAATCGTGCTTGACGAGGCGACTGCCAATGTCGACCCCGAAAATGAAGCGGAGCTGATGAAGGCGATCGAAGCTCTCACAAAGGAAAAGACTATCATAATGATCGCGCACAGGCTGAAAACTGTCCGCCACGCCGATCAGATACTCGTCATCGCGAACGGCAGGATAGCTCAGAGCGGAACTCACGATTCCCTTATGGCGCAGGATGGTATCTACCGTACATTTGTCGAGAGCCGCCGCGAAGCCGCTTCATGGAGGCTGTAAATGTTCACGGCAGATATTGAAAACAGGGGACTTGTCCTCGACCCGCGCACTAAGCTCGCCGTGATGATAACGCTCGTGATATTTGCACTCGGCGGTACAGGCAGCGATATCGCTGCCGTCCGCATCGGGACGGTAATGCTCAGCGTCCTGCCGATAGTCCTGCTCGTTACGGCAAAGCAGTGGAAAACAGCGGCTTTATTCGGCACTGTTTACGCTGTGATAAAAGCCGCGGAGGTGTTGCTTGTACCGACGCTGACAGGTGCGGCGCTCAGTGTCCTCGGCTTGTGCTGCATGATATTTGTCCGCCTTATGCCGTCGCTTATCATGGGAGCGTATATGCTCTCGTCCACGACCGTCAGCGAGTTCATCGCGGCTATGGAGCGTATGCACGTTCCGCAGCAGATAACCATACCGCTGTCCGTGATGTTCCGTTTCTTTCCGACTGTACTGGAAGAATTCGCCGCGATAAATACGGCGATGAAAATGCGTGACATTCGCATTGGCGGCAAAAATGCGGGGAAATTCATCGAGTATCGGCTCGTACCGCTTATGGTGTGTTCCGTGAATATCGGGAGCGAGCTTTCGGCGGCGGCTCTGACAAGGGGCTTGGGCGTCCGTGTGAAGCGGACGAATATCTGCAAAATAGGATTCCGCTTGCAGGACATTACCGTGCTGCTTCTGACGATATCGCTGTATGTGATATGGATACTTGGGATAGTCGGGGTGATAAGATGAAAGAATTGGCAGCTGTTTTGAGTGACGTTTCATTCCGCTACGGCAACTCCGACGACGGAGCACTGCACGGCGCTGACTTGAAGATAACGAAGGGCGAATGTGTGCTGCTATGCGGTGCGTCGGGCTGCGGGAAAACCACGGTCACGCGCCTGCTCAACGGTCTTATCCCGCACTACTATGAAGGCAATTTGCAGGGAGAAGTCACCGTATTCGGGAAGAATATCAGGGACACCGCGATAGAAGACCTCGCGGGCACAGTCGGCAGCGTATTCCAGAACCCGCGCAGTCAGTTCTTTTGCGTCGATACAACTGCGGAGATAGCGTTCGGCTGCGAGAATATGGGGCTTCCCGAAGCTGAGATACGAAAGCGGCTGAGCGATACTGTTGCGGATATGCACATTGAAAAGCTGCAAAGCCGCAGTATATTCAGCCTTTCGGGCGGCGAAAAGCAGAAGATAGCCTGTGCGGGCGTTTCGGCGATGCTCCCCGAGCTTATCGTGCTCGACGAGCCGACATCGAACCTCGACCTCGACGCTATCGGGGAGCTGCGTGAAGTCATCGCGGCTTGGAAAGCGCAGGGGAAAACGATAGTTATTGCCGAGCATCGCCTCGACTGGCTGAACGGGCTGTGCGACAGAGTGTTGTTTTTGGAAGACGGAAGGATACGCAATGAGTTTACGGGGGATCAGTTTTTTATGCTGTCCGATATGCAGCTCCACGAAATGGGACTTCGTGCGCTCTCTGCGCGAAGGAACTATCTCGAAAGCGAAACGGGACTGCTTCGGCTCTCCGACTGTGCCTGTGCAGATACGATAACGCTCGAAAACTTTGTGTACAGCTACGGAAAAGAGGCTGCGCTGAACATCGAGCGGTTAGAGCTGCCGAAGGGGGCGGTCATTGCTGTTGTGGGACATAACGGCGCAGGAAAATCAACATTGACAAAATGCCTGTGCGGCCTGCAAAAGAGGTTCAGGGGCAGTGTCATTATCGGCGGGAAACGAATGAAGCCGAGGGATATGCGGCGCTGCTCCTATATGGTCATGCAGGACGTGAATCATCAGCTCTTCGCGGAAACTGTGCTGGAAGAAGTTATGCTCGGAGCAGATGAAGGTGCCGAGGAGCGGGCGCTGACGCTGCTGAAAAAGCTGGATGTCCTCGCGTACAAGGACCGTCACCCGATGTCGCTGTCGGGCGGTCAGAAGCAGCGCGTGGCGATAGCTTCGGCACTGCTCGCGGGGAAAAAGCTGCTGGTATTCGATGAACCGACAAGCGGTCTCGATTTCAGGAGCATGGAGTGTACGGCAAAGCTGCTGCGCTCTCTTGAGCAGGATATCACCGTACTGATAGTCACGCACGATATGGAGCTGATAGACTGCTGCTGTACTCATATACTGCACATAGAAAAAGATGCTTCGGCAGCAATACCGAAGCATCTCTGAATAAGCACTGTGAACGCAGAGGGGCTCGCGGAGTGAAGGTCATGGCGTCGGCTTTTTCCCGATAAGCTCCGCTATCGAAGCATCGTCCGCGGTCGGGTAGAGGCTCTTTACGCGGTCGTATATCCTCTGCCACGACTGCGCGGGCTCCTCGTCGTATGCCGAGGTCACGAGGTCGTAGCCCCACACTGTCTCGGGCGGGAACATCACGGACACGCTCATGCCGTACTCCTCGCCCTTTTTGTTCGTGCGCCGCCTGAAATCGGTGATGACGAGGTAGAGCTGCATTTGCAGCCCCGTGACGATACCGCTGTAGTTTTTCAGTCCGCCCTTGCCGAAGCCCGCCGCCTTTTTCAGCTCGGTCGACAGGAGCTCGTCCTGCTTCCATACGAGCTCGCCGCGGCTGTCCTCGCCGATGTAGTAGTCCATGATGACCTTTTCGCGGTGATTCGCGAGCCCGTCCTCGTAGCGGGAGTCGAAATCGTAGCCGTTTCGCCTGAAATTGGCAAAGTACGGCAGCCACTCCCTGCTGATGAAGCCTGCCTTGCCGCCGAAGAATTTACCGTAGGCGATCTCGCGGCTGGCGGCGATGATCTCGCGCCATTCCCACGGGTCCTGCTCGCGGTCGCCCGTCCACCAGTAGTCGGGCGAGACGTGCTCCTCCGCGGAGAAGCCGCTGACGCCATTCGCAAACAGCGGCAGGAAGCCGACCTCGTTTATCCAGCTCACGAGCTCCTGCCATGAGCGTATCCTGTACGGGTCGTCCCATGCGAGCCCGCGCATTATCCATGTTCCGTTTTCATTTTCCATAGCTGTATCCACCTTCAATATGTATCAGCGCGCTTGCGGAGCCTTCTCCGCGAGCACGTCCGTTATAGCTCTTGCCGCTATCACTCTCGGGTCGCTGTCGGGACTTATCCACGCAGCTGCGTCGCTTTCGGGTATGATGAGCGGCATTCTGTCGTGGAGGGCGCGCACTCCGCCGCAAGCCTCGCGCGTGATGACCGCGAATACGGGCACGCGCAGTCCGTCACGCATCTCGAATCTGTACAGCCCCGCCAAGAGCGTCGTGCTGCCGCTTTTGGGCTGAATGAGGTACTTGTCGCCCGTCCGTTTTTTGCCGTCGGGAGCCGTTATGTGCTCCCACTCGAAGTACCGCGACGCGGGTATGATGCAGCGCCGCCGCTGCCACGAGTCGCGCCACAGCTCCTTCGAGTCGGCGGTCTCAAGGCGGCAGTTCACGACGGGAGCCTTCGACGCTCCGCTGCTGAATCCCCATATCATGGGGAATACCGCCATTCTGCCGCTCCTGCTCATAGCCATTACCGCCGCGGCTTCCGTCGGGCGTATCTCTCCCGACATCGCGGGAGCCTTCCCCAGCTGCGCCGCGATGTCGTCGGCGAGGGACAGCGCTCCCGCACGCGTGATGAGCCGCTCAAACGGCGCAGGCTCCACATAAAATCTTGTACACATCAGCTGACCTTTCTGCCGAGCGGACTCAGCTCTCGGCGGCTATTTTCTCCATAGTCTCCACCAGTATCTCCCTGCGCAGCTCGGTCAGCCACTCCGAGAAAGCTGCCGCGTCAAAGGCGTAGGTCCTGTTCAGCTCGAATTCGTTCTCCGACCACGTGCTGAGCGGCGATTCGTTGTGCTGTATCAGTGCTTCGAGCTTGTCGAGCGCCTTGTACAGCCTGGCTTCGAGCGTCTCCTGCGCGTTCATCTCGGCGTACAGCGCGGAGAGGTCGGCGGCGAGCTCCGACGGCAGGGACGCTACCCACTCCCCGAGCAGCGAGTCCTCGGCAGCGCGGTCGGAGTCGGTCTTGACAAAGGTCGGTATATCGCCCGTGAAGCATTCTCCGAGGTCGTGTATCAGGCACATCCCGACGACCTTTGAGATGTCCGCCTCGGGGAATTCGTGCCGCAGCAGCATTGCCATCAGCGACACGCGCCAGCTGTGCTCGGCGACGCTTTCGGTGCGACCGCTTGATGTGGTGCAGTGGCGCGGAGTGTCCTTCAGTCGCTCGGCTGTGTGGAGTATATCGAGGTATTCTTTCGCGTTCATGCGTTTTCTCCTTGGGTGCGATTATTTCCAATATTATCATACAACAATATTCCCGCGGTGTCAACTGCGGGGATCTTTGCAATATTATGCGGCGGGCGTTGACATTTCGGGAATGGTATGATATAATTTTAACGAAGATTTACGTGGGAGATGTGTCAATGGAGAATATCAACTATATCATAAGTCAGATCGACAGCTATGTCTGGGGGCTCCCCCTCATTATCCTCATCATGGCGTGCGGCATACTGCTGACCGTCAGGCTGAGGTTCTTGCAGGTACGAAAGCTCGGCAAGGCTCTGAAATACATGGTCAGGAACGAGGAGGGCGGAAGCGGCGAGGTCTCCAGCTTCGCGGCGCTCTGTACAGCCCTTTCCGCTACCGTCGGCACGGGTAATATCGTCGGAGTCGCGACTGCTATCGCGGCTGGCGGAGCGGGCGCCCTCTTCTGGATGGAGCTTGCAGCCTTCCTCGGTATGGCTACGAAATACGCGGAGGGACTGCTCGCCGTGAAGTACCGTATCAAGGACGAAAACGGCAATATCCTCGGCGGTCCCTTCTATTACATTGAAAACGGACTCGGGAAGAACTGGAAGTGGCTGGGCAAGATGTTCGCACTGTTCGGGCTCCTTGCGGGACTTATGGGCATAGGCACGATAACTCAGATAAACGGCATAACCTCGGCAGCCAATACCTTCTTTGACCCTCAGCAGCGCCATACGGTGACTATACTGGGAATGGATTACACGTGGACTACCGTCCTCGTGGGAGCCCTCATCACGCTGCTGACCGCGCTCATCGTTATCGGCGGTATCAAGCGCATAGCGACGGTCTCGGAGGTAGTCGTGCCCGTGATGATAGTGGCGTATGCGGGCTGCTGCCTGACCATCATTTTCTGCCATATCACGGAGATACCCTCCGCGCTCGCCTCCATTATCAGGGGAGCTTTCAGCCTTAAAGCCGCGGCGGGCGGCGCTGCGGGCACAGTGATGATGTACGCCATGAAGAGCGGCGTTGCGAGAGGTATCTTCTCCAACGAAGCGGGTCTCGGCTCCGCGCCCATTGCGGCTGCTGCCGCCAAGACAAACGAGCCCGTACGTCAGGGCCTCGTCACAATGACGGGCACCTTCATCGACACTATCATCGTCTGTACCATGACGGGACTCGCCATAATCATGTCGGGCAGCCACAACACCGCCGAGCTGAAAGGCGTTATGATAACCATGGACGCCTTCGACTACGGTCTGCCGTTCAGCGAGAAGATATCCTCGTTCATACTGATGTCGTGCCTTGCGGTGTTCGCGTTCACGACTATCCTCGGCTGGAATTACTACTCCGAGCGCTGCCTGTCCTACCTCACTGGAGCGAACAAGACCGTAACCGCCGTTTACAGGTGGGTGTACATCGCCGCCGTCTTCATCGGACCGTACCTCGCGGTCGAAGCCGTATGGAACTTGGCTGACATATTCAACGGGCTCATGGCTATACCCAATGTCATCGCGATAATACTCCTCTCGGGTGTGGTCTCCTCCGAGACAAAGGACTACCTGACAAGACTCAAAGAGAGAAAGGTCAGGGAATGACAGGAAGTCCCCGCAGTTTCCGCTGCGGGGCTTTTTCTCGCTCTGACGGGGGAGGCGGTCTCCCGCGTTGTTTGCTAAATTTTACCATTTCGCAGCAGCACCGCCCACAATGCCTTCGAGCGCATAATCAAAACCAATGCGGAAATACTAACCTCACAAAGCTAAAAAAGGTTTTGGGAGGTTTTTTTATGAAAGCAACAGGCATAGTAAGACGTATAGACGACCTCGGTCGCGTGGTGATACCCAAGGAGATACGCCGCACAATGCGTATTCGAGAGGGTGACCCCTCACTGACAGTATTGGACGTTCCCGCATCGGTAGGTCTCGCATTCAACGATATATCGGGGAGGATACGT
>JAUMVH010000107.1 GCA_030530245.1 Ruminococcus sp. | reverse complement strand
CAATAACCGCCGTTAGGCGGTTATTGAGTACACATTAATTATACCACAAGCGCTCGCCTTATGCAAGCTTCGGCGGAGCCAATTACGCATTAAAATGGCGCGATAAGAAGCTTACCGCGCCATTTAGTTACAGTCTGTATGTCCTCGTGATGAGCTTCTCGCCGAGCTGATACGTTACGACGAGCTCGCTGTCGTCTATCGCGGCGGAGAGTATCTCCGCGCCGCGCATACGCATTATGCCGCCGAGGATACGCATTTCGCTGTCGCCGTAGAATGCCATGTCGTCCGACGTGAAGAGCACGCTTCCCGCCGAGGCGTTCACCTCGCCGAGAGCCATCTTCTGCGCGGTCGTCATCGTGCTGCCCTCGCTCCTGAGCAGGAAAACGTCGGGGTCGCTGAGGAAGGCGCGCCCGTTGAGCTGACGGCGGAAGACGGTGTCGAGTATGGTCGTTCTCGTGCTGACGCGCTCGCGGTGGGCGAGGCGCATATACGGCTTGTCGTCCCAGTCGAGCGAGACGTCGCAGCCTATGCGGCAGTATTCGACCCTGCCGAATGCCGAGGCGAGCGGGACTCCGCACGCGAGGATAAACGCGTCGCCAACGCACTCGCGGAGGAAGTCCATAGCGTCCGCCATGACCTGTCCGCGTGTCTTGTCACGGCGCGGGATTATGCACGCCGCGTAGAGGAAATCGAGCTTGAGCAGGCGGAATCCCCACGTATTCACCACGGTGTCGAAGACGTCGCGAAGGTAGTCGCGCACGTCGGGGTTGTAGATGTCGAGCGCGTAGAAGCCCGACCAGTTCGAGCCGCCCTTGACGGGGGTGCCGTCGTCGTTTTGCAGGAGCCAGCTCTTGTGGGTCATATACAGTATCGAGTTCTCCTCGCACACGAACGGCGCCAGCCATATGCCCGGGAGCATTCCCGCCTCCCTGATACGCTCAGCCTCCGCCTGCATACCCTCGGGGAACTTGCCGTGGTCGGTGTAGAGCCAGTCTCCCACGACCGACTCCCAGCCGTCGTCTATCTGAAAGACGTCCGCCTTGTATTTCTGCTCCGCCATTGCGCGCAGGTCTGCGCCGAGGATATCGGTGCTGATGTTCTGATAGTGGCGGTACCAGCTCGTATAGCCGAATATCGGCTTTGCCTCGGGACGGAGCTTCACGCCGAGGAGGTCGAAGTACCTGTCGAAGACCTCCTTCTCGGAGCCGTCGGTGAGGAGGAGCTTCAGCCCCTCGTACCTGCCGCTGAGCGCGAGTCCGCGGCAGTCCTTGAAGAAGATGAGCTCGTCGGAGTAGGTCTTGGTCTTTATCATGGTGAAGCCGCAGTCCTCGGAGAGCGAGCCGACGAAGTTGTAGCTCTCGCCCGTGCGGACGTAGCCGTAGCTCCAGCCGTGGAGCTCGCCCTGCGCGCCCGAATAGCCCGTGAAGTTGTAGTCGCCGTACTGCGAGAAGGCGTACCTCTCGGCGAGGCTGTAGGGGATATGGTCGATGCCCTTCATCTTGTCGTATATCGTGTGCTCGTAGGAGTCCGTCCACGACTGGTAGCCGTTGAGGAATATGCGGTCGGACTCGCAGTAGCCGAAGCGGAAGTGCGCGGTGAGCTCGGTGATGATTATCTCGTCGGAGCTCTCCACCGACGCGGTGAAGACGTCGCCCTCGGTCGATATATCGAGCGTTACGAGGTCGCTTTTTATGCCTCGGCGCGTGTGGACGGTGAACGTCTCGTCGCCGTATTCATACGAGAATGTTACGGATTCAAGCTTTATCATCTGCGTGAGCCTCCTCTATCTTGGCGATTATCTTGTTTTCGTTGTAGCGGAGGAATATCACTCCTCCGAGCAGGCAGAGCACCGCCGCTATGAGCGCCGTCAGCCTGTAGCCGAGACCGTAGCCTGCATTGCCGCTCGGTATGCCTTTGCCTATGAGCGCGATACTCGTGAACAGGAGCATAGCCACGGACTGTCCGAGCTTGAACGCGAACGTGCGCGCCGCGTAGAACATACCCTGTCGGCTCTCGCCCGTGTCTATCTTGTCAGCCTCGGAGATGTCCGCCACGACTGCCTGCGGGAGTATGCCGAGTATTGCCATCGGTACTGCCGCGAGCACCGCTATGAGCACGCCGTAGGCTATCGGCGGAACGGGCAGGAAGCCTGCCGCCGAGGTCACGAGGAACGTAACCGAGAAGAACAGGAAAGCGAACGCCGTGAGCTTCTTCTTGCCCATTTTCTTCGAGAAGATGTTGACGAGCGGATAGCACGCAAGGCTCATCACCGTCATTACCGCGAACAGCGGGAACGTCATTTTTGAGCCGAGCCCGAGCAGTACCGTGATATAGAACGACAGTCCCGTCTGGAACATCGTCAGACCTATCCAATAGAGTATATCCGAGAATACGAACGTGCGGAACTCCTTGTTCCTGAACGTTGCCATGAGCGAGCTGAACGCGTCCGACTTCGACGGCGTGGTGTCGGCGTAGTCGTTCTCGTTTATGAGGAAGGCGGGCACGAGCATGGCAATTATCGCAATCGCCGCGAGTATCGCTATCGTGATACGGTAGGCGGACGCATAGTTCGAGTAGGCGACGAGTTTGCCGCTCGTTATCTGCTCGGCGAGCTCCTCACCGAAGCGCTCCTTTACTGCGTCGACGCCGCCGAACTTCGCGACGGTCTCCTCCGTCGTCAGCGACTTCATAAAGAAGCCCGCGATGTTCGGTACGAGGTAGGCGACAGCCGTGCCGAAGAAGTAGGTCACGGAGATGAACGTCGAGAGGTTGATGCGTGCGTTCTGCGTGCTTCCGAGCTCGGGAATGAGCGCGTTATAGGGCGTGCAGTAGCACGTCATGCACAGATAGAACAGCATCGCGAACACGAACAGCACCGCCACGTTAGCCTTGCTCCCCGCCGAAAACGGCGAGATGAACAGCAGCACCGTCACGACTCCGAACGGTATCGCCGCAAAGCGCAGGAAGGGGATACGTCTGCCCCACTTATGGCGGAGCGAGTCCGACTTGCCCGCGATGAAGGGGTCGGTCACGGCGTCGAAGATACGTCCGACGGCGGTTATCATGCCGATGGCGGTCAGTCCGAGAAAGGCGCCCTGCGGTATGTATTCGAGCTGACCGCGGGCTATCTCCTCGCTGCTGGGCTGGAAGAAGAACACCAGCCAGTTCGATATCACGCCCGAGAGTATAGACCACCCGAGCTGACCTATCGCGAATATCCATAAAACCTTGTTGGTAGCGATTTTCTTAGTCATAGCCGTCACTCCTTTTTCAGGTAATATACGGCAGCGTTTATGACTGTCTCAAGCTCCTTTGTTGCAATAGAAAAATCGTCGGATGGCAGAAGCTCGCCCTGTATCAGCTTCTTGCCGAGCTCCATGAAGGTGTGCGCGAACGATACGTAGAAGAGCTGGAAGTTCTCTATCTCGCGGACGCTTCCGTCCTCGAGACCTGCAAGGTACGCTGCCTCAAACACGGGGTAGAAGTTTATGATGGACTTGTCGTAGCCGACGAGCCTGTCCATGGGGACGTTCTCGCGCATTATCATCAGGTCGAACTCGCCGAGGAGCTTCATGAAGGCGGGGTGTGCCTCGTAGAGAACGATGAACATACGCATCAGGTCGGAGCACTGCTTGAGCCCCGTCTGCTTCTTGAACACGGGCGACTCGAACACGCCGCCGAACATCTTTTTCAGTTCCTCCCACAGGTGGGTCATCGCGGCTATTGTTATGCCTGTCTTGGTGCCGAAGTAGCGGTAGAGCGTGGCGACTCCTATGCCGCATTCGTCGGCGATGTCGGTCATTTTCACGTTCTCGATGCCGTCACGCAGGAACATCTGCGCGCTTATCTCGATGGCGTGATGGATTCGCTTGCTGCGAAAATTCTGTGCAGAATACTCGTTTTCCACTTGACAAACCTCCTTTTTTATGGTAAAATAGTAATAAGGAATGTGATAGTTAGGCTATCACCTGATAGTTATAGTCTATCACATTTTTATCTTTTTGTCAATAGGTTTCGGGAAATTTTTTGCAGCGGGGTGAGCATATGGACAGGTCAAAATTCATCTTTGAAAATGAGATATCGCAGAAAGCCTACAGAAAGGCTGTCAGGAATAAAGCCAAATATATGCGCAAGTACGGCGACGACGCGGATAAGGACTTCCACCTCGCGTGTATGCCCGCTCCCGCGATAGGCGACCTCCTCGGCGTGAAGAATATACAGCTCGCCGACAGCCAGTCGCTCGTCTTCGACGACAAGAGCGTCATCATCGGAAATATCCGCATGGGCTTCGGTCACTACCGCATATCCATGGCGATGGCTTCCGCCGCGAGAGCTATGGGCTATGAGCCGTACTGGTTCGACCTGCACTCGTTCAGCGACGCTGCCTGCGGCAAGATAATCGCCGAGCAGAACAGGATGTACTCGCTGGGCTCGCGGCTGTCGCAGATGTCCGTGCTGTTCAACAAGATAGTGTGGGAGCCGCTCAACAGCGAGGGCTTCCGCAAGCTGAGCTACAACGCCTCCGACCAGAAAGCGGCGGAGCTCATGACCGCGGTCTACCGCGACCTGCCGAGGGAGATACCCTTCATCGCGACCCACGTGTGGCCTGCTCAGGCGGCTGTGCACGCGGGACTCACCAACGTCGTCAACGCCATACCCGACAACTGGCCGATGGCTCTGCACCTCTCGGAGGGGGCAGTTCATACGGTGCAGACTCCGTCGGCGTATCTCGGCTACAGGGCTCTGCGCGGCATGGACAAGAGCCGCCGGCTCAAGCCTATGCCGAGGGAGGCTGTCGTATATACGGGTCACTACATCGACCACGAGCTCGTCAGCAACATCGAGACTGACTGCGAAAAGCGCATCGAGCGTATGCAGAGCGGCAAGCCCAAGCGCTGGCTGATGTCTGTCGGCGGAGCGGGTGCTCAGCGGGCGATATTCGTGGCTATTATAAGGAAGCTCCTGCCGTATATCGAGAGCGGAGAGGCGGCGCTGTTCATCAACGTCGGCGACCATATGAAGGTGTGGAACGAGCTCAAGGCGGCTCTGCCGCAGCTCGGCGAGCTCACGGTCGAGCACTTCAACGACTTCGCCGCGACAGCTGACTTCGCGGAGAAGGTCTACAGCGGCGACGTCAGCGGCGTGCACGTATTCTGCCACAGCGATATCTTCGCGGCGGTCTACTCCACGAACCTGCTCATGCGCGCCTCGGACGTGCTCATCACGAAGCCGAGCGAGCTGGCGTTCTATCCCGTGCCGAAGCTGATGATAAAGCGCGTCGGCGGTCACGAGGCGTGGGGAGCTATCCGCGCGGCGGAGGTCGGCGACGGAACGTACGAGTGCGGCGATATGCTCGAAACATCGGCGCTTCTCGAACTCATGCAGAATAACGGCGACATCATCGAGCAGATGTGCAGCCATATCCTTACAGCAAAAAAAGCGGGCGTCTACGACGGTGCATACCGCGCGGTAGAGCTCGCTGTGAAGAAGCATAAATGACCTGTTTTTCGGGGAAATGAGCCCTTTCGGAGGGCTCGGGGATGAGCGGACTTGAATGAATGGCATTGTGATATATGTCCGCGCAGAAGCTCCCACATCGCAGCCGTTGCGGTGTGGGAGCTTCTTTTGTCGCTTATTCAGCCTGAGCCGCGCGTATCGTCACGCGGCTCCTGCCGCTGAGGTCGCAGGTGAAGAGCGTGAGCTGCCACTCCGTGACGCTCCCGCCGAGCATGGAGGAGATGTCCGTGCCGTCGACGCTCTCCGCGCTGATGACGGTGTAGCGCGTGCTCTCGCCGCCGCAGTCCGTGAAGACCACCTCGTCGCCGTCGGTGAGCTCCTTTATCCTGCCGAAGTGGCTGTTGTAGTTGTGCGCCGCTATCACGAGGTCGCCGCCGCTGACGGTGCCGCTGTACCTGCACGGCGACGTCCTCAGCGCAGGGTAGCTCAGCTCGCTCGCGACAGGGAGCTCCAGCCCGAGCGAGGGCAGCGAGAGATAGCCGCAGTACAGCCGCCCGTCGAGCTCTATCGTCGGGAGCTCGGGAGCCGCCGTGGTCGTGGTCTCGTACGGCGCGTAGAGGTCGGGCTCGGCGGTAGTGAAGGTCTGCACGGTCGTAGTCGTCACGGGCTCGGGGATAGCCGTTTTCAGCTCCGCGAGCGTGCTCTCGGACTGCCTGTACGCGCGCTTGCTTTCCGCCATATTATACAAGCAAAGGAACAGTGCCGAGAGTATCAGCACTGTTCCTGTAGAGATAAAAACTATTCGCAGTTTATTCTTCATTCTCTTTCCTCTTGGGGAGCGCAAGACCAATGGTTATGAACACGAGTCCGCCTGCCGAGAGCGGCACTACGGGCCACCAGAGCTGTCCCGTCTGCGGGAGCTTCGGCTCGGAGGTGGAGGTAGCGGTCGTACGCGGGGGGAGGGTCGACTTCTTCTCGGTCGTCTGCAGCGCCGCCGTCGTCACCGTGGTAGTGGTCGTGGCGGTGGTGGTCGACGTCGTAGTCATGGTCGTGCGCGTGCCGTATCCGCCGCCTGTCTTGCGCGAGGGATTGTAGGTGTTCTTTATCAGGTACTGCGTGGAGTTGTAGTCGACGATGACCTCGTACTTCACGGGTATCTCGCGCTCGACTACGCGCCATTCAGCCTCGGGGTCGATGTTCTCCCACTTGTACTCCCAGCCGTTGTCGAGGTTGAGGGTGACTGTGTCGGCGAGCTCGCCGTCCTTGTAGAGGTCGACCGTTACGTCCACGGGACGCATTCTTGCGCCGTCCTCGTTGTCGACCCACACCTTCTTCACGGTGTAGTACGAGCCCATGCCCGCGAGGGTGCTGTTGCTGTACATCTTCGGGAATATCGTGTTCTCGTCCGTATCTCCCGCCTTGACCTCGAACAGCAGCGGGTTCGCCTTGTAGAGGTTGTGCTCTATCTTCACGCTCTTTGCGACCGCGAGGTAGAGTCCCGTCTCAAGCGCAGAGAAAGTGACCGTGCCGTTTTCGTCGGTGTCAGCCACGGAGAGGTGCGGGAGGTCGTACCCGAGCACGAAGCTCTCGAGCGCCTTGGCAGTTCCGCCGATATTCTCGGAGGTGAGGTCTGTGAGGTTTACGGGGTAGTCCTCATAGTCGCCCGTGAGGACGTATTCGTTGTCCCTGACCTCGCCTATGTGGTATATCTTCCACTGTATGCCCGCGATGGGCTTGTTTCCGCTTATGCACACGAGAGAGGTCGTATTGTCGGCTGATGAGACAGCCTCGGGTATGAACATAACAAGAAGCGAAAATGCCGCCGCTATGCTCATCAGAGCTGCAATTATTCTGTTGTTTTTCGGCATTTTCATCACCTCGCTAATCCTCTTTCTTGGGAGGAGCTTTTTCTTCTTCGGGAGCAGCCGCGGACTTCCTCCGCGTGCCCAGCCTGTCGTGCAGGAATATGAGTATCAGCGCAATTATCAGCAGCGGTATCGCTGCGATAGGCGCGACTATCAGCGTATCTATCCTGAACGCTTCGTTCTTCACGAATACGTTCCTCTTGACTGCGGCGTTCTCCGTGCGGACTCCGCGCACCAGCAGCCTGTGCGTATTGATGCCGTAGGGAGTGCAGGTCATGAGCGTGCAGCAGTCCTTGCCGTCCACTATCTGCAGGTCGTCCGTCTCGGTCGGGAGTACGATGCGTATCTGGTCGACCCTGTAGGTCAGCAGCTGTCCCAGTATCGTTATCGTGAACTCGTCGCCTATCTCGAGCTCGTCGAGGTCGGTGAACAGCTTCGCGCTCGGAAGACCGCGGTGTCCCGACAGGACGCAGTGTGTGGACGCGCCGCCCACGGGGAGGCTCGTGCCCTCGAGATGTCCGACGCCCACCTGCAATACCTCTTTTTCGACACCGTGGTATATCGGCAGCTCGACACCTATCTTGTCGATGTCGATATAGCCCATGATACCTGTTCCCGTGATGTCAAGGGTATCGCTGTAGCCCTCGACCTGCGACGGGATAAAGAACGAGTCTGCGGTGTTTCTGAGGCGTGTGTTGTAGTCGTCTGCGGAGTAGAATATCTCCGCGAGCTTGTCCTCATCGGAGTTCGTCAGCGCCTCGTTGTAAGATGCGATGACCCTCGATGCGTGCTTGGAGTTGACGTAATTGCTTATCGCGGGATATAGCAGCACGGACGACCCAATGATGAACATAGCAATTATCAGTATGCTGAATAGGTGCTTTTTCATTGAGTCCTCCCTGCCGCGATACAGCGGCGGAAGCGGAGCGCCTCCGCCGCGCTGCGGTCATTTAAGGTTTACTTTTCCTTGATGTTCATTCTCTTTCTTACAACGAGGAGAACGAGTGCGCCTGCGATCATCAGGCTGCCGACGATGTAGAATACTGTCGTACCCATGCCGCCTGTGCCGGGGAGCTGTATGCCCTTGTTGTTTGCTATGTCTGTAGAAAGAATACCGGTTGCCTCGGAGCCGTCGATAGTTAAACCACCTGATGCGGAAAGGTCGGTGATACCTGTATCACTGTGCGTTGCAGATATGGTGAATATCTTATCAGCAATAGAGTTATAGCCCTTAGGTGTAGTAGTCTCTGAGAGCTTGTAGATACCATCGTCAAGTCCGTTGAATGTGAATACAGAGCCTTCTGTAGAGCCTGTTTTAATGCTGACTGTTGTCCAATTGCCCTTAGCTTCGTTGTATGTATCCGAGCCGCTTTCATTGGGTATCCACTTGGAGAGTGTGAAGTCAGCGCCCGTGAGTGCATCACCATTATCATCAGTCTTATTGACAACAAGCTTGTAGGTGAATACAACATTTGTATCCTTGGGAGTAGTGCTCTTATCCTCATCACCGGGTGTCTTATCACCTGTACCCGATTTGTTGGGGTTGTTAAGGAACTCTACCTGATAATCATTCTTGTTTCCTGCTCCGCCTACAACAGCGTCAGAGTTGAGCCTAGCAGAGTACTTTATTGTGATAGTTCCGCTTGTGAATGAAGCCTGAGATGTTTTCAGGTCAGCAATATTTGCTTTATATACTGTACCAGAATAAGCCGATTCAGCAGATGTATCTGCTGTGAATGAGATATCAGCACCTTCTCCGGTAACTTCTCCATACCAAATCTTAGCGTCTCCGTTGTATGTCAGACCTGCGCACATATCATCAATAAAAGTGAGCGGATATGTATCAAAAGCGGCATAGTTATCGGGAAGTGTAAACGTCAGAACGTAGGGTATATCGTCTCCAATATCGTAGTCGGCGGATTTCTGATTTGCTGTTGCTGCAGCATCTGTTGAATCATTTATATCTGACACTGTTTTTTTAGAGCTTACAGTTGAATCCTTGGCGTTTATTGTTGCTGTGCCTGCAACCTTGAGTAAGTTGAGTGATTTTGACACCTTGTCTCCTGTAGTTGTGTCTTTAATAAGGTAATATCCGCTATTAGCTACATCTATAGCATTTTCAGTTGCTGTAGCAGGGGCAGGGGTATCTGATACATACTTGCCCATCACCTTTGCAAATTCGATTGCCTCTGTTTCTGTAAGGGTAGATAATACCGTTGCAAAGTCGGATGGCTTTGAGGTTGAAG
>JAUMVH010000106.1 GCA_030530245.1 Ruminococcus sp. | reverse complement strand
TATGGAGTCGGGCACGCTCATCTCAAAGGCGATGTACGGCACTGTCCCGGGCTCGACGCAGAAGGTCTCGACGGTGATATCAGCCCTCGAGATAATGGGCAGGGAGCGGCTCTTCTCCAAGAGCTACAGCTGCTCGGGCACCTTCGTCAACGCCGAGGGCAAGAACATCGACTGCCACCAGTCGTGGGGACACGGCGAGCAGAATATCCAGCAGGCGATAGAGAACAGCTGCAACCCCTTCTTCGCGCAGCTGATACAGGACCCCGATATGCCGCTCGAGCGCATAAAATCGCAGTATACCAAGCTCGGCTATGCCATAAACGGCGAGGATATGCAGTACTTCGATATCGACGGCATACAGTGCGAGCGCGCTTCGACGACACTCATAGATTCGGGCGATTTCATCACACAGTGGGGCTGTATCGGTCAGGGCGACACCCTCGTCAGCCCGATGCAGCTGATGATGTGGCAGAGCGCCATAGCTAACGGCACGGGCAAAATGACCATGCCGCACCTCATAGACAGGGTCACGGACGTGAGCGGCAAGGTCAAAAAGACGGCGGACACCGAGTACAGCAAGCAGCTTTTCGCGCCCTCGACCGCGGCTACGGTGAAGCAGATGCTCAAGACCAACGGCGCGAACAATTACCGGTGGTCGGTGCCGAATTACGATATCGGTATCAAGAGCGGTACCGCGCAGGTCAAGGACGGCGACGAGGAGAACGCTCTGCTTGTGGGCTTCGTGGACGACGCCGCGCACCCGATAGCGTTCTGCGTAGTGCTCGAGAATAAGTACAGTACGCCCGTTTCTGCGGAGCAGATACTGACGACGATGCTGAACGCGCTTTGTTCATAAGTCAGAATCGCGTGAACATCTTCCGCCGCTGATAAACTACAGCGCGAAGCTGGGTTCCAAGGGACTGTGTCCCTTGGCGGAGTCCAGAGGCAGGCTTAACAAGCCCGTCCCCTCTGTCAGCTTCGCTGACATCTCCCCTCACTGTGGGGAGTCACCTCTGGCAGGGTCTGGGACAGCGTCCCACGAAAGCCAAAGGGCGCCCCTACAGCGCCAATTTGTTAAATCTTACAAAAATGAGTGGTCAAGCTGTACAACTTCAACAAAATTAACAAATTTCACTTGTAAGCTCATTATTTTTATGGTATAATATAACCATAAAATAATGCTCTCACACGAGAGCTGAAGGAGGCCATCACTCTATGAAAACAACCATCACAGCTAAAAAAATGCAGATACCGCAGAACTTCACAGAAACCGCTGAAACAAGGATCAATTCAAGACTCGGAAAATTCTTCGGAGATGAGGCAGACGCTAAGATCGTCATGTCAGAGATAAAGAACAAGATAGTTCTCGAGCTTACAGTAAAATACAACAGCATGATCTACCGCGCCGAGCGCTCAGCCGAGGACAAGGCGGTCGCACTCGACGACGCGATAGACAAGATAATCAGACAGATACGCAAGAACAAGACAAGGGTCGAGAAGAAGCTCAAGGACACAGCCTTCAAGGAGGCGTTCGCGGAGCCCGTAGAGGAGATATCCTCCTACGAGATAATCAAGGACAAGAAGTTCAAGCTCCGCCCGATGAACGTCGAGGAGGCTATATTGCAGATGAACCTGCTGAGCCACGAGTTCTTCATGTTCCTCAACGCAGACACAGGCGTGATAAACGTCGTATACAAGCGTGACGACGGCAACTACGCTCTGCTCGAGCCCGACAACGACTAAACACATAACACATATGCGGAGTCACACGACTCCGCATAGTTATTTAAGATAAGGAGAGATTTCCATGGACCAGAACAAGAAAACGACGCTCGAAATGCGCATAAACAAGGTCGGCGAGAACCTGAAAAAGAACAATATGGAGTTCTACTACGTCCCGACGGCGGCGGAGGTCTGTCCGCTCGTGGAGTCGCTCATGCCCGCGGGCAGCACGGTCACACACGGCGGAAGCGCGTCGATGAAGGAGTGCGGCTTGCCCGACCTACTGAATTCGGGGAAGTACAACTACATCGACCGCTCTAAGGCGACGACTCCCGAGGAGGTCAAGGCTGTCTTCAGGCAGGCTTTCTCCGCGGACTTCTACATCACGAGCGCTAACGCGATAACCGAGGACGGCGTCCTCTACAACGTCGACGGCAACAGCAACCGCATAGCCGCCATCGCCTACGGACCCGACTCCGTCATCGTCATCGCTGGCTATAACAAGATAGTCCGCAACCTCGAGGAGGCGGAGGTGCGCGTCAAGAACACAGCCGCTCCTCCGAACTGCGTGCGTCTCGGCTGCGACACCTACTGCGCGAAGACGGGCGAGTGCGTGTCGCTGAAAAAGGCTGACCGACAGATAAGCGACGGCTGCGGCGGCGACGGACGCATCTGCTGCAACTACCTCATATCGGCTCAGCAGCGCCATAAAGGGCGTATCAAGGTCATAATCGTAGGCGAAGAGCTCGGCTATTAAGGGGGAGTATTTATCGTTTACTCTGTTTACCAGCTGCTGTGGTTCTTCGTGATATACGCCTTTCTCGGGTGGTGTCTCGAGGTCACGTATCAGGCAGTCGAGCACGGGCGGTTCATCAACCGCGGCTTCCTCGGAGGTCCGTACTGCCCGATATACGGCGTGGGAGTCATCATCGTGACGCTTGCGCTCTACCCTCTGCGCGAGACGATAATACTGCTGTATATCGGCTCGGTCGCGCTGACGTCATCGCTGGAGCTCGTCACAGGCTACGTGCTCGAGAAGATATTCCGCCAGCACTGGTGGGACTACTCCGACGAGCGCTTCAACGTCAAGGGCTATATCTGCCTGAAATTCTCGCTCCTGTGGGGAGTGGCGTGCCTCGTGACGGTGCGTATCATACACCCCACAATAGAGAAGCTCGTCGATCTCATACCGCAGACCGCGGGTATTGTCGTGATGGTACTGATATATGTCGGCTTCGTCAGCGACCTCGTCATCACGATAATGGGTATCATGCACATCAAGCGGCGTCTGCGCGTGCTTGAGGGCATATCTGCGGAGATGCGGAAGATATCCGACAAGACTGGCGAGAAGCTGTTCGTGGGCGTGGACGCGCTGCACGACAAGAGCGGCGACATCAACGAGAAGACGGCACAGCTCCGCAAGCGCGCAGAGGAGCTCCTTGCGAAGTATAAGGAGCTCATGGCGCAGAAGAGCCGCGTCGGCAGGCGACTCGAGCTCGCCTTCCCGAAGCTGAAGATATCGCCTCCGAAGAGCCTGAAAGCGCAGTTTGAGGCGCTGAAGGCGAAGCTCCCAAAGAAGCCCGACAAGAAGGGCGACATCTCCGAATAAAAAGACAAGGACGTCAGAGCCATGCGGCTCGACGTCCTTTTTTCGTTAGCTAAGGTCCTGTATAATCGCGTCGAATACGGCGAAGTCCCTGTCGTAGGTCTCCTGCATATTCTCCTTCTTGGAGTAGACGAGGTCCTGCGGCTTGCGGATAGCGATGAACCAGTCGTCGGTCACGACCTCCTTCGCGACGCCGACCTTCTCCGCGAAGTCCGTATCCGAAAGCATGAACCTGTACCCCTCGATGTGCGGATTATCGGGGTACAGCGCGGTGAGGTCGACGAAGGTGTCCTCGGGAGTTACAGCCGTGGCGATGTCCTTGTTGGCGATGACGATGACGGACTCGGAGTTCTGCATTTCCGCCGAGAGCTTCTGCGGCACGCTGTTGACAAAGTCTTCCTTCTCAATGCCCGTGTAGGGGATATAGTAGAGCGAGGCGAGCTTCTTGCCGTTATTGTTGTTGTCGGGAGTGAACTGCGAGAGGTAGTCCTGCAAGTCCGACATCTCGCCGAGCTCGTTGTTCTTGCCTATCATCAGCACTATCATATCGGGTCTCGGGCGCGAGGCGTAGTCGTACACGAGCAGCCCGCCGATGAACACCAGCACGCACGCGATACCGAGCCACCACTTGTTGAGGTAGAAGAAGCTCCCGACCTTTTGGAAAAAGGTCTGCTTTACGACCTCGGGCTCCTCCTCGCGGATAGTCTCGCTCTCCTCGATGACGCCTGTTTTCAGCCTCAGCAGTTCGAGCCGCTCCTCCTCGAGACGCTTATCGCGCGCCTCGGCGGCTTTTTTCTGACGTTCCTCGTACTTGCGCTGCGCCTCCTCACGTTTCAGGCGAGCCTCCTCGTCAGCCTTTTCCTGCATCTCCCGCGATGTCTCGAAAATGCTCTTGGAGATGTGTAGCTTCTCGTCCTCGGGAGCCGCCGCGCTTTTTTTATCCTTATCTTTCATAGTACCTCCGTACACGGACAAGGGCGGAACCCGTCCGCCCACAATATCATTATTCAGTGTACTGATTATACCATATATACGCCCTTTTGTCAACACTCACAGGTTCTCGGCGAGGTAGCCGAGGAATTCCTCCGCGCACAGCGCTCTCGCCTGCGGAGCCGACTGCCACACGAGCTCCTCCCCGCACTCAAGGCTGAGCACGTACCCGTCGCACTGCTCCCAGCCGTACAGGAGGTACTCTCTGCCGCGGCGGGAGAAGCGCAGCTCCTCGCCCGCGAGGATAGCCTGTCTCAATTCATTGCTGCTCATATTTCACCTCAGATATACATAGCGTCCATGGCGGTGATGTACTCCAGCGACGGCACGAACGCGCCCTTGTGGCGGTCGCCGCGGAATACCTCGCGCCCGTTTTTGTAGGCGATGACCTGCGCCATCGGGAAGGGTACCCACATACCGCTGTCGAGCGGCTTTGTCGCGAAGATGATACCGCCCTCGAGCCGCTTGAAGCACAGCGTGTTTTTGAGGTTCTTGTGCACGTACAGCAGGTCGCCGTCATATATCATCAGGTTGAGCTTGTTCATCGGCGCGTTCTCGACGATGAAGCTGTTGATGAGCTCGAAGCGCGCACGCTCGCCGAGCTGCGACGATTTCGACAGCCCCTCGTTGACCGTATCGAGCAGCGACAGGAAGAAGCGCTCGGAGTCGGTATCGCCCGACTGAACGGCGGCGTAGCGGTGGTTGTGCCTGCCCTTGAAGATAGTGCCGTTGTGTATGAGCGTCCACTCTCTGCCCGAGATGTCCGTTCCCGTGAACGGGTGGCAGTTCTGCTCGCTTATCGAGCCGACGGTAGCGAATCTGATATGTGCGAGGGCATTTTTCTGCGCGGGGAGCGAGTCCACGACGTCGCCGAGGAAGCTGCTCTCGCTCGCGCTGACAGCTTCCCTCAGGACGACTCTGCCGCCGTTCTCGTACATCATGCCCCAGCCGTGAGGGTTGGAGACGCTGTGCGAGAAGAACTCCCGCAGGTAGTCTTTTATATCCGTATTTCTATCGGAAGTGAAGCCGAGAAGCTCGCACATTCATATCACCGCCTTAACCGAAGATGTTATCAACAGAGCTGTTACAGACCTTACGCTCGTCGAGCTTCTGCTTCTGAAAAGCGATAATGCCGAGAGCGTTTTCGTTGTCGGAGAAGTGCTCCTCCATATCCGCAAGAATGACCTCTCCGCGCTCGAGAAGCTCCGGTTCGGGCTCGAGCAGAGCGGCGCTCCTGTGCTCGCGGACAGCCTTTTCCTGCAATTCGGGAGTGAAGTCGAAGTCGGGCTGCGAGAGCAGGTAGAGTATCAGCAGGTGCGCGAATTCGAGGTCTCTTCCGTCAATGCCGAGAGGCGCGGACGGGTTGATATCGAACATTCTCAGCTCGATGTGGTCGACGCCGAACTCAGCGAGCCGCTCGAGCGAATTCACGCCCTTGGGCTTGAGTCTTATCGGGAGGTACAGCTCGCTCGCGGAATAGAGCGAGCCCGTGATGATGTGCTTCTTGATACTGCCCGTGAACGTCCGCAGGCTACGGTGGTCGAGAATGGGCAGGAACTTGTTCCAGTAGCCGCGCTTGCTGTTGCGCATGGACGAGAATTCGCTCATGATAATGCCGCTCTTCCCGTCGCCGTCGAGCGAGGCGTCGTAGTAGGGGCTCGCAGCGGTGAGCAGCACGAGCAGCCAGCTGTGCGCCATGAGCTGCTTGTATAGCCGCAGATAGAGGCTGTCGCGGAAGGAGCGGAAGTCCTCGCCGCTTGTATTGAGCTCGCGCAGGAATTCCTCCGCGAACGAGAAGTTGAAATGGATACCCGAGAAGAGCATGAGCTTCTTGCCGTACTTCTTCTCGAGGACTTCGCGGTAGCTGCGCTTGGAGGAGTGGTCGCCCGTGAAGTCGGCTATCGGGATATCGTCCTCGCTGTCGAAGTGCGGGGGATTGCTGTAGAGCCAGATGCTCTCGCCGTTTTTGGCGAGCTCTCCACGAGCAGTTTTGTCGAGCTCTGCGAGCGAGCTGAGAGCCTCGTCAATGCTCCCGCAGACGGGCGTCACGAGCTCTATCTGATTCTCGCAGAAGTCGCGGGTGATGTGCTCGTCGTTGCCGAAGGGGTGGGGAGTCTGCGCGAGCCTGCCGCGGCTGTCCACGCGGAGAGTTTCGCGCTCGAGCCCGAATTTTCCGCTGTAATAATACTTGCTTCCAGTCATAAATATCACCTCAGATATCTGTTATCTTTACCTGCCGAACGTTTCTTATCCTGCGCAGTCTGCGTGAGACAGCCTCGCTCTCGGAGGCGTCACCGAAGCTTACATCGGCGGTAAAATGTGAAATGAGCGTATTTTTATCGTCCGTCACAACATTAGCTGTATGGGTGATTATGTTTCCGTTAAGACGTCTGATTACGTTTGATATCTCGCCGACAAGACCGACCCTGTCGAGGGAGATGACTTCTATCCTTTTCATGTCATACCTCCTGTAAATAAAAATAGAGACATTTCTGCCTCCGCACGTCTGTTTATTTACAGGCAGAAAAAGCCTATGACACAACAGGCGCGGAGCAGCTCATCATACATATACACATTTTACACATACACATTTGCATACGAACACCTCCGCAATACATATCGGTTTACTATGAATACAGTATACCATATAAATTCTACTTTGTCAATAGGAATAATGCAAAATTATCATTGACAAAAGCTCTGAGCTGTTATATAATCAGTTCAGAGCAATGTGCACTCGGTCTGCTCCTCGTCGAAGAGCTCGGTTATGGTCGGAGGATCGCCGCATATCGGGCAGCTCGGCACTTTCTGCGGGAGCTTCACCCTCCGCCATTCCATTTTCAGCCCGTCGAAAACGAGCATACTGCCCGTGAGGAGCTCGCCCTGTCCCGTGATGAACTTGACGGCTTCGAGAGCCTGCATGGAGCCTATCACGCCCGCCATCGCGCCGATGACACCCGCCTCGCGGCAGCTCGGAACGGCGTCCTTCGGCGGCGGAGCTCCGAATATGCAGCGGTAGCACGGACCCTCGTCGGGGACGTAGGTCATCAGCTGCCCCTCGAAGCGGAGTATACCCGCGTGGCAGAATGGCTTGCGTCCGAGCACGCACGCGTCGTTGATGAGGAACTTCGCGGGGAAGTTGTCGGTGCCGTCGATGATGAAGTCGTAATCGGCTATCATATCGACAATATTGCTGCTTGTGACGCGCTCGTGATATGTCAGCACGGTGACGTCGGGATTGAGAGCCTTTATCGTCTCTGCGGCGGACTGCACCTTCGGCTTCCCGAGGTCGGAGGTGGTGTGTATGACCTGCCTTTGCAGGTTTGAGAGCTCGACCGCGTCGCAGTCGGCGATGCCTATCGTGCCGACACCTGCGGCGGCGAGGTACATCGCGGCGGGCGCCCCGAGACCTCCCGCGCCGATGATGAGCACCTTTGCCGCGAGGAGCTTTTTCTGTCCCCGCACGCCTATTTCTTTTAAAGTTATGTGTCTCGAATAGCGTTCGAGCTGTTCGTCTGTGAAAGCCATTTTTGCCTCCCGAAAGGAAATTGATATGAATAGTATGAATGCATCAGAGCTGTCCGCACTCGACACCGAAAGGGTGACGCTCCTTGATATACGCAGCAGGGAAGAGTTCGAGCTGAGAGGTATCGCGGGCGCGGTGAACGTGCCGTTCGGCGAGATATCGACGGGGCTGTCGAAGCTCCCGAAGGATAAGCCCGTATACGTCCTGTGCAGGACGGGCGACCTCAGCGCGGAGGTAGCCGAGATACTGGAGGACAGGGGCTATGAGGCGTACAATATCGAAGGCGGATATGCCGCATATATCGCATTTATAGCGAGCGGGGGAGAGCTTCCCGCCGCTAAATAAGTATAGCACAGCCGCCCCGAAAATTCAATGATTTCGGGTATAGCTTTTTCCTATACACAATGACCGACGAAACGAACCGCTCCACGCTGTGCAGTACGCGCAGCGCAGAGCGGTTCTGTTCATATTCGGGAGTGTTTATTCGTCGGTATTTTATGCAGCCTTCTTTGTGATGAAGTCCTTCAGCGTCGGAACATCGCCCGTAGCCGTCGATACCATCGCGTAGTAGGCAAGAATGCTTGAAGCGTCCTTGGCATCTATCCTGCCGTCGCCGTTGACCTCGGCGGAGAGCCGCTGCTGCTCGGTGAAGCCGTCCTCGCCGCCTGTTGAGACCTTCGAGTACGCGACAAGTATGAGCGAGGCGTCCTTGGCGTCGACCTTGCCGTCGCTGTTGACGTCGCCGAGCACATAATCGGGTTCGGGGTCTTCGAGCATAATGGCTTTGACCTCGTCTATCTTCTGAGTGACAGCCTCCGCCGCAACGCCGCTGTAGCTGAGCAGCCCGTCGGTGATATGGAGCTCCGAGCGCGCGATATTCTCCTTGTCGGAGATGAGCAGGAGCCTGTCGGAATAGTCCGTATCGTTGGTCTCGGACCTGACGAGCCTTATCTTGCAGTTTATCCTCTCGCCCTTGCTGTCGAGGAGGTAGATGTTATCGGAGGTGGCAGTCTTGCCGTCGATATACTCGGTCATTCTGAGCTCCACGCCGTTCGCGAACGCGTCGAGCACCTCTATCTTGGGAGCGGAAGTGCTCATCAGGTTTATATTGATACCCGTCTGAACGGGGAGCACGGGCAGCCACTCGGAAGCGGCGTCCTTATAGCCCTCCTTGGAGACTCTTACCTGCCACATTCCCTCGGGAACGTCCCACATGAACCGACCGTCGGAGGCGGTAGCCTGCGGGTTTACTTGGTCGTAGTCCACGGCGTTCCACAGCACCTCCTTGCCGCTGTCGTCCTTGTAGTAGATAGCTGCGGTCGCGCCCTCGATACGGTTATCGGGAACAGCCGCGTAGACGTAGCCGCTCGGGTCGGCGATGAAGTTCGGGTCAGCGCTGTTGCCTATTTTTTTGCGCGGGTCTCTGTATATTATCGAGTCGAGCTTCTTTGCGCGTCCGTTGTAGTAATTGTGTATGCAGTAAGCACTCACGCCTATCACCGCGCCAGCCATGAGGGCGGGCAGCAGCGAGAGTCCCGCGAAGGCGACAACTATCGAAGCGCCTGCCGCAGCTGTAGTAGTGACCATTCTGCCGAAGTAGATGTTCTCGGCTTCCGCCTTGAGCTCAGCCTTATGAGCCATAACATAGGGGTCTCTGCTGAATTGTATCTGCTCTCTCTGGTTGGTATAAGCCGCACTGTGAACTGCCATTTCGCAGCCCGCGTTGAATACGGTGAACGCACCGCCAGCGACGTTCAGACCGTTCTGAGCCCCCTGACTGAGGCAGTCCTGCACGATAGCGATGTCCGCACTGACTGCC
>JAUMVH010000105.1:6297-9782 GCA_030530245.1 Ruminococcus sp. | reverse complement strand
CAAAAAAGTAACAGCCTTGAGGCTGTTACATATCGAGTTCTATTTTCTTGCCTGTGGGAACGTACTGTTCCGCTTTGACCCCGCACTTCTCGAAGAGTATCGCCGAGGCGGTGACGCTGTCGCTGCCATCGTATTTGTTGCTGTAGTACACGACTCGTTTTATCCCAGACTGGATTATAGCCTTCGCACACTCGTTGCACGGAAACAGCGTAACATAGAGCGTACAGCCGTTGAGGGAAGCTGCACTGCTGTTGAGTATGGCGTTAAGCTCGGCGTGGCAGACGAACGGATACTTCGTATCGAGCACGGAGTCCCCCTCGCGCTCCCACGGCATATCGTCGTCGTCGCAGCCCGTGGGCATACCGTTATAGCCGACGGAGACTATCTTGTGCTCGTCGTTGACTATACACGCGCCGACCTGCGTGTTGTTGTCCTTGCTTCTTTCAGCAGAGAGCATTGCAATGCCCATAAAGTATTCGTCCCATGTAATGTAGTCCTTGCGCTTCATAAGCGATCCTCCAAAAAAGTGAGTGTAAAATCAAACAATACAATATGAACTGCCGTACGCGATAGCAGACTAAAAGTCTCGCGCATACTGAGCGAGGTACGAGCGACATCGCGAATCGCGCGCGCCCGCTCGGCGCTGGTTGGGGCAGCGGGATTTGAACCCACGCGTGACAGAGTCAAAGTCTGTTGCCTTACCGCTTGGCTATACCCCAATATACGCTTTACATTATAACATACCTTTGTGAAAATTGCAACCTCTGCGGCGAAAAAATCCTGCTCAGACCTTTCCGTCGCGGAAGTTCTTCATCATTTCGTTGGTCAGGCTCATATCGTCGGGCTGTCCGACTATATCAGCGCGGGACGTCCACACCGCGGCACTGAGCTCGCTCTCGTCGAGGGTTATCGTGTCATCGCCGTCGACGTCGCAGTAAAAGCCCGCAAGGATAGTCCCCGAAAGCCCCCAAGGCTGGGACTTGTAGTAGCGGATATTCTTCACGCGGAGCCCTACCTCCTCCATGACCTCGCGCTCGACGGTCTGCTCGAGGGTCTCACCTATCTCGGTGAAGCCCGCAACGAGGGCGTCGAAGGCGACTCCCCTGCCCTTGGCGTAGCGCGTCAGCAGGAGCTTGTCGCCATTCGTCACGCCGACTATCACCGCGGGACTTATCCGCGGGTAGACGATATAGCCGCACTCGGTACAGCGCAGGGCGCGCTCCTTTGTGTCGTGTGCCGTCGGAGCTCCGCACACGCCGCAGAATCTGCCCGACGAGTACCACTTGTACAGGTGGTACGCCGTGAACATCGCGAAAAGCTCGGCTTTGTCGGCATCGGGACAGCGGCGGAGCTGCCGAACATTCGCGTATGAATAGCGCTCGGGAGCCGTCGCAGTCTCGTCGAGCGTGAGAAAGTATCGCCTGCTGCCTATCGAAAAAAGGTAGAGGGGCTCGCCGCTGTGTCTGACCTCGCCTGTACGCGGAAATGGCGCGGTCATATCATCGCTCGCAAGCACGTCATTATCACGGAAGCAGAAGAGCGTGTCCCCCGCAGACGGCGCAATATCGGGGCTATAGGAGTTGTCAAGCCTGTCAGTGCCTATCTCCTGTATCATTCGGAAGCTCCTTTCTCGGCGGCGAGCTTGTTCATCTGTCGGAAGTCGAAAAATGCCATAGTCACGGCTACTATACCCGATAATACGTCGGCTATCGGACCTGTGTACACAATGCCATCAATGCCGAAGATAAGCGGCAGAATCACAAGGAACGGGATAAAGAATATCATCTGCCTCGTCATCGACAGGAATACGCCCTTTATCGGCTTGCCTATCGAGGTGAAGAAGGTCGAGGTTATGGGCTGTATGCAGTTCAGCCACGTGAAGAATAGGAATATGCGGAAGAACTTCACGCCGAACTCGAAGTAAGTATCGCTGCCCGTGCCGAAAAGCGAGAGTATCTGCCGCGGGAACAGCTGGAACATCGCAAATGCGACGAGTGAGATAGCTCCGCCCGTGGCAATGGCGAGGAAGTACGCCTTCTTTACGCGGCTGTACCTGCGCGCGCCGTAGTTGAAGCTCTCGATGGGTTGAGTACCCTGCGCGAGACCTATGACTATCGAGAAGACTATCATGTTCACCTTCATGACGATGCCCGCGCAGGCAAGCGGCTCCTTGTCGCCGTAGACCGACAGCGCTCCGTAGTGCTTGAGCGAGTTGTTGAGTACTATCTGTACGATAGCGATGGCAAGCTGATTGAAGCACGAAGCCATACCTATGCTCGCGATACGCTTGACTGTAGCGAAGTGCGGCTTGAAGTGCGCGGCGGTGAGATCCACGGTCTTGAAGTGACGGAGGTAGAGGAGCACGATTATCGCCGATACGACCTGTCCAATAACTGTTGCAGCCGCCGCTCCCGTCATGCCCCATTTGAAGCCGAGGACGAACAGCGCGTCGAGCACAGTATTGAGTATGGCTCCCGTGAGGTTGCATATCATTGTCATTGTAGGACTTCCGTCAGCGCGGACTATGTGACCTCCGCCCGTGGTTAGAATGAGGAACGGAAAGCCAAACGCCGTGACTCTCACGTACTCCTGCGCATAGGGAAGCACCTCCGCGGGCGAGCCGAAAAATTTCAGCAGCGGCGTGAGGAAGATGAGCGTTATCGCGGATATGATAACGCCGCTCACAATGAGCATCGTTATGGCGTTGCCAGCGAAGTAGCCCGCGCGCTTTTTGTCGCCGCGGCCGAGCGTGAGGTTGAAGCACGATGCTCCGCCGATTCCGAGCAGCAGCGCGACCGCCATACACGCCGTCGAGAACGGGAAGGCGATGTTTGTGGCGGCGTTGCCGTTGGTGCCGACTCCCTGACCGATGAAGAGCTGATCTACGATGTTGTAGAGGGCGCTCACGAGCATTCCTATAATGCTGGGGATCGCGAATTTGAGCATGAGCTTCGTGACCGAGGCGTATCCCAGCGGGTTCTGTTTTTCTGTTTCCATAATTTCCCTTCTTATAAAAGCTTTTTTACATTAACTTTATTATTATACAACATTTTACCGCAAAAAGCAAGCGAAACCGAACAAAAAATATCCCGAAAGCAGCTTTGCGACCGCCTTCGGGATATCATTTTATTTCATCATTCGCCGAGCAGCTTGTGCAGAACACCGTAGAGGAAGACTACCTCCTCCTCGGTGAGGTCGAGCGTGCAGGCTATCTTTTCGGGGACGCAGAGCGCCTTGTCGCGCAGTCCGAGTCCCATTTCCGTCACTGATACGTTGAGCACGCGCTCGTCGGAGCTGTCGCGTCTGCGCTCGATGAAGCCCTTCTGTTCGAGCTTTTTCAGCACGGGTGTCAGCGTGCCCGAGTCAAGGTGCAGCAATCTGCCCATGTCCTTGACGCTTATCGTGCCGTGCTCCCACAGTACGAGCATGGAGATGTACTGCGTGTAGGTGAGATCAAGCTCTTTCAAGTAAGGAGTGTATGCTCC